>JAGQZL010000288.1 GCA_020434915.1 Allomuricauda sp.
CCCATATATTTTTCGAAACAAAAAAAGGACAACCCCAACGATCAGTAAGGAGATCCAGGCGTATTGGCCCGCATGTAAAACAGCTAAAGCGGACACATACAGGCAGGAAGAGCTAATGTCGTTACCACTGATGGAGGTAGAGGCCAACTCTCCGAGTTTTACTCTTAATTTTTGTGGTTCCATGAAGTTTGGTTTAGAAAACCGAGAACGAAATTAGGGCAAACTTTCAAAAATTCTAAATTTGTGGACTACAAAAATCAGGATTTATGAAACTATTGGGAATAGGCTCCCGGATCAACCACCCTGAATATGGAAAAGGGGTGGTGACCAATGTATCATCCAAGCATTATTGGGTGACTTTTTTGGAAAATGGATTGGAAACCATTGATTTGGACTCGGAATTTGAAGTAATCGAAGGGGTAGAGGACGAAGTGGACTCCGTAAGTTTTTTTGAGGTGGAGCGTTCCTTGGTCAATATTTTGGAAAAATGGAGCGATACCCATGAAAAAGTGGCCATTGCCGATAAATGGAAGGGCGGCAAGCTTATTTTGGATCCTGGGGATGCCACCCAAAACAAGGAAATGCCCATTGAGACCTTTTTTCATAAGATCGTGATGGTGCGCGACCGTATCCGTGTGATGGAACAAAAGATCAATAGCAGCAACAATCTGGACGATCAGGAAAAAGTGGATCTGCAGCAATATATTACCCGCATTTATGGCAGTTTGACCAGTTTTAACGTACTGTTTAAAAACAAGAGTGACTACTTTGTAGGGGAAAAAAGTAAATGAATCTGATAACAGAATTACTTTTTAGGGGGCTCATAGTTGATTTTTTCGGAACAAGAACACGATATACATTCTTTAAAATAACTGGAAATTATAAATCTCTGGAGTATTTATCCGGAAAGCAACGAAAACAAGATTCTTATGCAAAGTTTGAGCAACATATAATCAATGTTCTGGTTGGATTAATCGTTTTTAGTGGAGTGTCATTTTTAGTTGCTTACATAATCTTTGGCTTAACATAATATGAATGTTTTAAAAACAGGGCTTTAAACCGCCTCCTTTTTCTCACTCAAATACTTCCAGTAGCGTTTGGGTACATGCTGCGTATGCAATTTCGGGTTAATGCGGGATTTGATGCCCGTGCTCTTAAAGTAATCGTTCCACAAGGTTTGGTAGTCGTATTCCTCGCTCGTAAAAGCATCACTTTTCTGGATTTTGTTGTAATGGATGTCCTTTAAATTCAAAGACACCATCTCTACATGGTCCAAATTGTAATAGATGCCGTATTTGCGTTTTACATCATAGATCAACCACTGCTGGTCTGCGTAGCGGTCCCGAAAGTGTTTGGAAATTAAGGGCAAAACATCAAAATCGGGTTCAATGTTTGCGAAGTAAATCTGGTCCTTGGTCAATTGGAAGCGGACAAAAGCCTCCATCCGGTGTTTTTCCCGGCCTACTTTTCGGGCCAGTTGGCTAACATACAAAACCGTACTGTCCGAATAATCCAAATACTTGCCCTGTTTGGTATGCATCAATTTTTTGATGTAGTCAAAGAGCATCATTTCCACTCCTTCGGTCTCGCTCAAAAAGGCAAAATAGACTTGGGAAATGGCATTGTGGCTTTTGTTTCGGATACCGTTCCAGACACGTTTGGCTTTTTCCACATGGGTGAATATGGTCTCGGTCTCGGAAAACAGGCCGTTTTGGATTTCACTGTTCTTTTGGATGTCCGCCACATTGATTTTTTCATCAAAAGCGACAAAGACGGCAGTAAGGAAGCCATTGAAGCTGCCATCGTAAATTAAGGTTGTTGAAGGTTCCATAGTGTTCACCTTTAATTCATTTTTATAATCTTTAATTATCGTTCTCGACTGTTCCTTCGACTGCGCTTAGGATGGCATCTCGAACTAAGAATCTGTACGCTGCTTGTCATTTCGAACGCATGTGGGAAATCTAGATTTATCAGTCGTGAACTCCTTTGAAATGACATAATTGCTAATTGTAAACTGTTCATTGTTTATCGTTAATTGAACAAAGACAATTGCGTACTATATTGGTTCCGAAACTTACCGGACGAAGTCTGTAAGATCATCCCCTTGATTTTCTCCGCATCCAGATCACGGCGTTCCCAATAACGGGAATCGCACACCATGAAATATTTGGCACGGTTGAGGGCCACTCCAATTTTCTTTAGATGGTCCCAGTTCAATCTTCTAAATTGGCGGGCTTTCATGATTTTTTCCACCGATTGCATTCCAATTCCCGGAATACGGGCCAGCAAACGTTTGTCAGCCGTGTTCACATCCACTGGGAAATGGTGTAGGTTGCGCAAGGCCCAGGATAACTTGGGGTCCACATCCATATCCAAATTGGGATGGTCGTTGTTCAAGATTTCGTTCACGGCAAAGCCATAAAAGCGAAGTAACCAATCGGTTTGGTACAATCGGTTTTCCCGTAGCATGGGCACTTGCGAACCAATGGCTGGCAGCCGCGCATCTTCCATGACAGGTACATATCCCGAATAATAGACCCTTTTCATTTGATAGGTTTTATAATAGTAGGTAGCGGAATACATAATATCCTTGTCCGTTTCCCCGGAAGCCCCTACGATCATTTGGGTACTTTGACCCGCTGGGGCATATTTTGGGGTGCTTTTGATGATTTTCCGTTCCGAATTGTACCGGACAATCTCGTTCTTCACCTTGAGCATGGGTTTGGTAAAGTCTTCGTGTTTTTTGTCCGGGGCCAACAATTTGAGCCCAGAAATAGTAGGCACCTCAATATTTACGGAAAGTCGGTCTGCATAGAGTCCAGCCTCGTACATTAACTCATCGCTGGCCCCTGGGATGGATTTAAGGTGGATGTACCCATTAAAATTTTCCTCTTCCCGTAGTTTCTTGGCAACGGCCACCAAACGTTCCATTGTATAATCCGCATTTTTGAAAATACCGGAACTCAAGAACAATCCTTCAATATAATTGCGACGGTAAAAATTGATGGTAAGGTCCACCACTTCCTGAATCTTGAAAGCGGCCCGTTTGACATCATTACTCTTGCGGGTCACGCAGTAGGCACAATCATAGATACAGTGGTTGGTCAACAGGATTTTCAGCAAGGAGATACATCGACCATCCGTGGTGTAGCTATGGCAAATTCCCATTTTGGAGGCATTGCCGAGCCCCTTGTTCTTGTTGGTACGGTCACTACCACTACTGGCACAGGACACATCATATTTTGCAGCATCGGCCAAGATGTTCAATTTTTCCCTGATTCGATTGTAGTCCATAACTTGGAAATATTCCAATCAAAAATATGGAAATATTCCAATAAATGGAAATAATCCATTAAAATTTTTGGAAATAATCCAAATTAGCTATATTTGAAATTGTATCGCCTTTTCAAGATGGCATCAATACACTGGATGATGGAAAATGAACTGACCTTAAAACGATTTACGGATATCCGAAGAGAATTGGGTTTTACTCAAACCG
>JAGQZL010000289.1 GCA_020434915.1 Allomuricauda sp.
GAAAGGATACCGCTAACAGCATCCGGATCTTCATTTAACAGCTCTTCCAGAGTGAGTTCCACTTGGGGTTCCGTATCCAAATCGCTGGTACAGCCTTGAATAAAGGCTACCAGGGGTAATATTATAAGGAATATTGATATATACTTTTTCATGTCCAACATTTTAAAAATCCACATTTACCCCAATTGTAAATGATCGAGGTCTTGGATAGAAATTATTATCGATTGCGTTGAAATTCTCGGGATCCTGCCCATCATACTTGGTAATGATGAAGGGATTGTTCAAAGCTCCATAGAAACGCATGGATACATTGGGCAAAGCATCGTCCAAACGATACCCCAACACAATGTTTTCGCATCTTAGGAAAGAGGCATCTTCCAAAAAGTAATCGGAGAAGGGCACATTACCCTGTACGTTCACAAAATTGAAATCAGCCGCTCCACTATAAAAGTCAAGCACATTGGACAAGCTGTTGGAGTTGTTCGGAATGGCTTTGTCCACCCATCCAGAAGTCAACCTTCTAGAGTTGTATACTTGCCCTCCAATCTGTCCCCTGAAGCTGGAACTCAAATCAAATTTTCCATAGTTGAAATTAAATCCGAAACCAAAGGTCCAGTTGGGACGTAGGGTTTTGTAATACCTATCATCATTATCCACGGTACCATCGCCATTGAAATCGGCAAAAGCTCCGTGTATCGGGTTCCCTTGTGCATCATAAAGTTGTCTGAACACCCAAGCCGAATAGGGTTGGTAGCCCACTGCATGGTATGCAATGTTAACCCCTGTACCTGTAGGGATACCGGATTCGCTTGCGGTGATTCTACTCACATCCTGCAAATCGGTCACTTCTGCCCTACTGTAGGAAGTGTTCCCATAGAACTCCAATGACATATTTTCTTGGGTAATTGCCTTAACGTTCAGGTTCACTTCAAAACCTTTACTCTCAGTTTCACCCACATTCTTTACAAAAGAAGAGGTAAGGGCCTGACCCGGTGCCACAGGAACTGTTGCCAACAAGTCCTTTGTGGTTCTGTAGAACACATCAAAAGACCCATTGATCATATTGTTCTCAAACAAACCAAAATCCAAACCGGCATTGTAGGTTTCTGCCTTTTCCCAAGTCAGGTCTGAATTATAGGGCTTGGCCGAATAAAGGGCATAACCGCTCAAATATTGACTGGTTGCCGAACCGGCTTCGAACAAGGGAAGGGAAGGGTAATATCCCACGGCACCGGTGATGTCTTGCTGTCCCGTTCTACCCCAACCTAATCTCAATTTCAAGTTGTTTACCGCATCCACATCCTTCAGGAAACTTTCTTCCTTCACTTTCCAAGCCAAGGCCGCAGCAGGGAAATATCCCCAACGGTTGTCTTTTGAAAACAAGGAAGATGCATCTGCCCTGAACGAAACGGTCAAAAGGTATTTATCATAGAAGTTTACATTTCCTCTACCAAAGAAGGATTGGAGGTTCAACTCATTATAATATCTATTGGTTGGGTTTTGTGGATCCACGACCAAAAATCTTTCCCCAGTGGAAGTATCATAATCATACTCCTCTTTATTTCCATCGTTTTTGAAGTTTTGATAGGAATAACCTGCCTGCACATCAAAATTGTGGATAGGGCCTTCCAAATCCTTGGCATAGGCCAAATAACCTTCCAAAGTCCTGTTCACAATATCCTGGTTTTCCCTGTAATGGACCCCCGGATTGAAACGGTAGTTATTGGCAGGGTCGGTTGCCGTATCATCCTGCTTATAGGTAGCCAATGAATTATCCACATAGGTTTCCTTCACCTTGGCCTTGGATGCCTCTATACCCACATTGGCAACGGCACGCAATTCTGGAAGAAAATGCATTTTATAGTCCAACTCCACATTCGCCAGAATCTTGTTCACTCTTTCCGGGCGATAGCGTTGCATTAAAATGGCCACTGGATTCCACTGGCCGTCCAATTTTACAAAGTCACCGTCCAAAACCGTATTTTGATAATACCCTCCGAATCGATTATCGGCTGAGTTGTCATAAATAGGCTTGGTTGGGTCCATATTCACAGCACCGCTCAATGCCCCACTTTCGTCAATGGCATTTTTCTTGGACATGATCCCCTTGGCATTGAAGTCCACTTTTAAGTGGTCGTCCAAAAATCGGGGAGTCAATTTTACAGAACTGGTGATACGCTCATAGTCACTGGTCTTTACCAGACCTTGGCTTTCCGTATACCCCAATGACAAACGAATGGGCACTGTTTTAAAGATACTTCCCCTAGCACTTAAGTTATGATCAAAGGAAATCGCGGTACGGTAAATCGCATCCTGCCAATCGGTATTGGATAAAATCCTTCCCTCAATGGCCTCCGTGGCCAAGTCATCAGTTGCGTCCGTAGTTGGGTCATCGATTCCCAGGAAGTTGGTAAAATCTGGATGGTATTGTTGAATGAACCTTGTAAAGCTAGTCCCATCCATCATATCAATCTTTTTACCCACCTTACTCACAGTGGTGTTGGAGGAGAAATTAAATTTGAATTCCCCTGTCAATCCTTTCTTGGTAGTAATGATGATAACCCCGTTGGATGCCCTTGATCCATAAATTGCCGTAGCGGATGCATCTTTCAATATGGAAAAGCTCTCCACATCGTTTGGGTTGATGAGTGTCAATGGGTTGCTTACCCCCGCAGGGTTCGTATTATCCACTGGTATTCCATCAATAACAATCAAAGGGTTGTTGTTGGCCGTAAGTGACGAACCTCCCCTGATACGAATGTTCGGAGCGGAGTCTGGTTGACCACCACTGTTGGTAATACGGACACCTGCGGTCTTACCCGTCAACAATTGGTCCGTACTCACAATGGCTCCTTTGTTAAAGTCCTCCGTGGTTACCGATGATACGGAACCCGTGGCATCTTTCACCGTGGTGGTACCATATCCAATGACCACCACCTCATCCAGCAAGGTCGTATCTTCCAGCAATGTGACATTCAGTGTACCACTGGAAACAACCACCTCTTTTGGCTGAAAGCCGATATACGAAAAAACCAATGTGTCTCCCAGATTTGCTTGAAGAACATAATTTCCATCAAAATCCGTTGCGGTCCCTTGGGATGTCCCTTTTATGACAACACTCACACCAGGCAAAGGTTCCTGGGTAGCCTCATCCGTAACAATCCCCTGCACAGTAATCTGGGCATACTGCACAAACGGAACCAGAAACATGCACCACAAAAGGTACATACGTCTAATTTTCATATTAAAGTTTGTTAGAGTTAATTTTTAAGATTTTGTTATATTTCACTTCCCTTTTGCTAAAATATGTAAATTGAGACCTGCTTTTTTTTGACATTTGTCATGTTTTGCCACTTATAACGTTTTCAGGTTAACAAATTTTTAAGCAAAAAACCCAAACGCAGTATATTTGAATCAGAATTGAACAAATATTGGTCTACCCCGCCAAAAACGATCGTGCTGTATGAAACCTAAAATGACGCTGAAG
>JAGQZL010000028.1 GCA_020434915.1 Allomuricauda sp.
CTTTAAAGGTCATAATTATAGCACTGGTGCTAGCGGAAGCATGTCCGTGAACAATAATGGAATGGTGGTTTCCACCAATCAACCAAAGGGTACTTTGGTGCAGGTTTTGTTCGAGCCCAATGCAAAACTTTCGGATTCATTGACCTATGACATTACCGCTTGGTCTTTGCCATATGCGTATGGGTTGGATGCCGTAGCCACAACATCCTTGGTCGCAGCTCAGACTAGTAGCAACAATGGGTTCAACCAATCCATCAGTGAAAGTTACGGGTACCTCGCCGACTGGGATAGTATGGATGATGCCAGGTTCTTGGCCGCATTGTTGAAAGAAGATATCCGTGTTCGGAAAGCTGACCGTCCATTTACCCTGGAAGGCAAATCCTATGAACGCGGTACTTTGATCATCACAAAAGGTGACAATGAGAACAAAGCAAACTTTGTGCAAACCCTCCAGAGTATTGCCAATACCCACCAAAAAGAAATTACGGCGGTAAGCACTGGGTTTGTGGATTCGGGCAAGGATTTTGGGTCTTCCTATGTGCAAATGATCGAAAAACCGAAAATTGCCGTCCTTTCAGGAGAACCCACTTCCACTTTACGTTTTGGAGAGATATGGCATTTCTTTGAACAGCAATTACATTATCCGCTTGCGGTTTTGGATGGTGAATATGCCAATCGTGTAGATTTGGATGAATACAACATCTTGGTATTGCCTGATGGTTACTATGGCAACCATTTTAATGAAGACCAACTCTCCAAATTGAAGGATTGGGTACGCAGTGGCGGAAAAATAATTGCCATGGGAAATGCCATTGACGCCATCGATGGAGAAAAAGGATTCGGCATCAAAAAGAAAGAAATTGACAAAGAGGAAGAGTCCAATGAACCAAAACCTTATGAAGATTGGGAAAGGGAACGTATAAAAAGTGCTATTACCGGAGCTATTTTCAAAACAAAAGTGGACAATACCAACCCCTTGGCTTACGGGTATGGAAACACGTATTTTACCTTGAAGTTGGGCAGTAGCGGATACGATTATCTACGTGGAGGCAACGCTGTATATTTGGAAAAAGGTGCCAAACCATTTTCCGGTTTTGCCGGTAGTGAAGCCTTAAAGAAAATCTCTGGATCGTTGGTATTTGGAACCGAAGGCTATGGCCGTGGAAAGGTGATATACATGATTGACAATCCGTTGTTCCGTGGTTTCTGGGAAAATGGAAAGTTATTTTTTGCCAATGCCCTTTTTATGGTCGATTAGGGGTATTTCCTCTTGATTTTTAAGATGTTAAATACCCGTCTAGATGACAGGGGTCACCCTTTGATATCCAAAATTTTGTATCTTTAATAGACTAATTGAGATAGAAAATTATGGGTACTCTTCGAAACAAATGCTTCCATGTGCATGGAAAATTAATGGTATTGTCCATCATGGCAATAACCCTTTTCTTTCCAGTACCGATTTCCGCATTGCAGCAGGAAACCACAACTACCGACTACAAACAGTTCAGCGGGGAAGTTGTGGATGAATCCAACAACAAGTCGCTGGTTTTTGCCACCCTGACCGTTGAAGGCACCAACATTAGTACCATTACAAACACTGAGGGCAATTTTCTCCTTAAGGTACCGGCTCAGATGACCAACAGAAACGTGATTGTCTCTTTTTTAGGATACAAGACCAAAAAAATCCCAATCTCCAGTTTAGACCCCGAAAAGAACAAAATTTCCCTTGAAGTATCGGTCACCCAGTTATCCGAAATCAATATCAATGCGCCAAAAGATGCCATGGCGCTGGTAAAGGAAACCATTAACCGCAGGGATGAAAATTATTTCATAGACCCTACCCTAATGACAGCCTTTTACAGGGAAACCATAAAAAAACGAAGAAAGAACGTCTCCTTGTCCGAAGCTGTAGTGAACATCTATAAAACACCCTATAAATCTTCCAAGGATGATGCCGTGGAACTTTATAAAGCAAGAAAAAGTACGGATTATGACAAGTTGGACACCGTGGCTCTAAAACTACAAGGAGGTCCGTACAACACCCTCTACGTGGATATCATGAAGTATCCGGAATACATTTTTTCCAATGAATCCATTGCCAATTATAAATTTTCCTTCGATCGCTCCACTAGGATCAATGATCGGTTGATCTATGTCATCAAGTTTGATCAGCACGAGAGTATTCTGGAGCCTCTTTACCACGGGGAACTTTTTATTGATGTGGAAAACAAAATTTTGACCAGTGCCATTTTTTCTCTCAACATTACCGATCGTGAAAAGGTCGCCAAACTTTTTGTACGTAGAAAACCGGCCAAAGTGGATGTCTGGCCTATGGAAGTATCGTATCGTGTGGATTATCGAGAAAAAGATGGAAAATGGTACTACGGCTATAGCAGCGTCAACATGGAATTTAAGGTGGATTGGGCAGATAAATGGTTCAATTCCGTGTATAGTACAACTGCCGAAATGGCAATCACCGACTGGGAAAAGAACCTAAGCGGTGAATTACCCAAAAACCGGGAACGCATTAAAAAATCCATCATATTGAATGATGAGGCAACCGGATTCTCCGACCCTGATTTTTGGGGAGAATACAACATCATTGAACCTGAAAAATCCATAGAGTCCGCCATACGCAAAATCCAACGGCAATTGCGTCGTGCAGATCGCAATAGCGATTAAACCGAAAACATTCCTCGTTTTTTTTGTGCATATTTACGCTGACATAGCTGTCAACCGTACTATTAATGCAATACCTCTTTGATGGGAAAACGAAGATTTTTTTTGAAATCGGTGACTGCACTTGGGGCAGTCTCACTTCTGCCAGTACAAACTTGGGCCATGGGACCTACTCCTACCCAAAAACCCAGGGTCAAACCCAAAAAATTACAGAAAGGAGATACCATAGGTTTGGTGGCTCCCGGCTATGCCGTGAAACCCGAGGTCCTGGAACGTGCTTTGGATACCTTGCAGAAAATGGGGTTCAAAACGTATCATACCCAACGTATTGTTGGTAACTATGGCTATTTCAGCAATACGGATGAGGAACGGGCCAAGGATGTAAATGAAATGTTCGCCAACCCTAGGATTGATGGCATCCTTTGTGCACGGGGTGGCTATGGTTGCACCCGAATCCTGGACCAATTGGATTATTCAATGATTGAAAACAATCCAAAAGTACTTATCGGGTTTAGTGACATCACAGCATTGATCCAGGCCATTTACAAAAAAACTGGGCTTGTGTGTTTTCATGGACCTGTTGGGAGCACAATTGACGATGCCTATAGTCAAAAATATTTCAAAAAGGTCTTGATGAAAGGAAAGGACTCCCTGAAGATTAAAAATGTCAAGTTAAAAAACCCTGACTTTTTGGAAAATCCTGAATACGACAGATATACCATCAACCAAGGATCTTGTCAAGGGGAATTGGTGGGTGGTAGCTTAACGTTGGTCAATGCCCTTATCGGCACTCCCGATGAAATTGACTTTACAGACAAGCTTGTCTTTTTGGAAGATGTGGAAGAGGCACCCTATCGCATAGACCGAATGCTCACACAATTAATCGAAGGCCCCACATTCTCCAAGGCAAAAGGAATCATTTTTGGGGTTTGCAAAGGTTGCGACCGTGAGAAAAAAGAAGGCAACTTTACCCTAAAAGAAGTTATCATGGACCGAATTGCCCCTTTGGGCATGCCCGCAGCCTACGGTATGAGCTTTGGGCACGTTCCCAATAATTTTACACTCCCAGTGGGAATCCAAGCGGCTTTCAATGCAGATGAAATGAGCTTGGAACTTTTGGAAGCAGCGGTATCCTAATCGGATTCTTACTTTTTAAATGTTTGCAAGGTTTTTACAATGATGGAAACACAATCCATCAATTGCTCACGGTTCATTACCAAAGGTGGCGCAAACCTTATGATGTTCCCATGGGTAGGTTTCGCCAACAGACCATTTTCTTTTAGGGACATACAAATATCCCATGCCGTGGAACTATCCTCTGTGTCGTTGATCACAATGGCATTGAGCAAGCCTTTCCCCCTTACCTTCACCACCAAATCACAGGTTGGGATGAATTTATTCAGTTCTTCACGAAAAACCTTCCCCAGTTCCTCTGCATTTTGGGCCAATTCTTCTTCCTCAACCACTTCTAAAGCGGCAATGGCCACGGCCGCTGCAACAGGATTTCCACCAAATGTACTACCATGGCTACCTGGGGTAATAACCTCCATAATATCATCATTGGCCAACACTGCCGATACTGGGTAAACACCTCCGGAAAGCGCTTTTCCCAAAATGAGGATATCCGGTTTTACATTCTCATGGTCAACAGCCAACATCTTACCTGTTCGGGCAATTCCTGTCTGAACTTCATCCGCAATAAAAAGCACATTGTATTTTTCACAAAGAGCCTTGGCTTTCTTTAAATACCCTTCGGATGGAACATAAACCCCAGCTTCCCCTTGAATGGGTTCCACTAAAAATCCTGCAACATTTGGATTATTTTCCAAAGCATTCTCCAATGCCGTTAGATTGTCATATTCTATTTTGATAAATCCTTCCGTATAGGGGCCATAATCTTCCCGGGCCACAGGATCGTTGGAAAATGAGATAATTGTGGTGGTCCTTCCATGGAAGTTGTTCTCACATACAATGACCTGCGCCAAATTTTCTGGGATGTTCTTTTTTTGATAGGCCCATCTCCTACAAATCTTCAATGCGGTCTCCACAGCCTCTGCACCTGTGTTCATAGGCAACAATTTGTCAAACCCAAAAGTTCGGGTTGCATATTGTTCATATTTGCCCAACATGTCATTGTAAAAAGCCCTGGAGGTCAAGGTCAAGGTTTTTGCCTGCTCGGTCATTGCCCCAACAATTTTGGGATGACAATGTCCCTGGTTTACTGCGGAATAGGCAGACAGAAAGTCGTAGTACTTCTTTCCTTCCACATCCCAGACATACACCCCTTCTCCCCTGCTCAAAACCACGGGCAACGGATGGTAGTTATGGGCTCCATACTTGTTTTCCAAATCAATCGCTTGCTGCGATGTTAAATGCTCTAAAACAGCCATTTCAACAATTTTTAAAATTCATAAAATAACCATTCCTACAATACCTTTATTCTTTAAAAAAAAAAAAAAAGCAGCGTGGGAGAGAAATCATCCCTAGAAGTGCACGCAAATTACAAATAATTGTGCAAAATTTTATCCCAAAAACTTCCTCCAAAGTTTAGGCCCAATTTAAGAAGCAGCGCAATGCCAAATACCAAAAAGAAGTTACTTTTGCCCCATGCGTAGAAAGAACAAGCGACAAGCGTTTGAGAATGTACCGGTAATCGATGCCGGGGCTAAGGGAAAAACAGTGGCCAAAGCACCCGATGGCAGGGTCATCTTTTTGTCCAATGCCGTGCCAGGCGATGTGGTGGATGTAATGACCACAAAAAAAAGAAAGGCCTATTTTGAAGGTGTTGCCACCCATTTCCATACCCTTTCGGATAAAAGAACCGAACCCATATGCCAGCATTTTGGAGTTTGTGGTGGGTGCAAATGGCAACACATGGGCTATGAGCACCAATTGTTTTTTAAACAGAAAGAAGTTGAAAACAACCTGCAACGTATCGGCCATCTAGAACTACCTGAAGTCAATCCTATCTTGGGCTCCAAAAAGCAGTACTTCTATCGGAACAAAATGGAATTTTCCTTTTCCAATAGTCGCTGGTTGACACAAAAGGAGATTTCATCCAATACGGATTTTGAAGACCGCAATGCCCTTGGATTCCATATTCCAGGGATGTGGGACAAAATCCTGGACATCAAGAAGTGTCACTTGCAGGAAGACCCCTCCAATGCGATCCGATTGGAAGTGAAAAAGTTTGCCACCGCAAACCAACTTGCCTTTTTCGATCCTAGAAAACAAGAGGGGTTATTGCGCACTTTAATGATACGTACGGCATCAACTGGGGAAATCATGGTGCTGATCCAGTTCTTTGAGGACAACAAAGAGCAGAGAGAGTTGCTTTTGAACCATTTAAAGCAGGTTTTTCCTGAAATCACCTCCTTGCTTTATGTCATCAACTCCAAACAAAATGATACCATTTACGATCAAGAAGTGGTCTGTTTTTCAGGACGGGACCACATTTTTGAAGAAATGGAAGGACTACAGTTTAAGATCAATGCCAAATCTTTCTACCAAACCAATTCCGAGCAAGCCTTTGAATTGTACAAAGTGACAAGGGATTTTGCGGGTCTTACAGGAAATGAGTTGGTATACGATCTGTATACGGGAACTGGTACCATTGCACAGTTTATCTCCAAAAAAGCACAAAAAGTAGTGGGTGTGGAATCTGTTCCCGAAGCCATTTTGGATGCGAAGGCCAATGCCATGCACAACAATATTTCCAATGTGGAATTCTTTGTAGGTGACATGAAAAATGTGTTCAACACTGATTTTATTGAGCAGCACGGGCAACCGGATGTGATCATTACCGACCCACCAAGGGATGGTATGCACAAACAGGTGGTAGAACAGTTGTTGCAAGTGGCTCCTCCCAAAATTGTTTATGTCAGCTGCAATAGCGCTACCCAGGCAAGGGACCTTGCACTAATGAAAGATCTTTATAAAGTTACCAAAGTGCAACCCGTGGATATGTTTCCCCAGACCCACCACGTTGAAAATGTTGTACTTTTGGAGAAACGGTCGTAGTTTTTAAAGAGAATGAAGAAAATAATCCCCGTCCTACTGATTGCCTCCTTGATGATCTATGTTTCATCCTGCGAAAAGGATGATATTTGTGTGGAAGGTGACACACCGCAATTGGTCATCGGTTTTTTTGATATTGACGATACCACTGAAGCCAAGGATGTTCCGTCCTTGCGCATTAAGGAGATCATATTGGATACGGTCATCAACACCATTTCGGATCGGTCCAGCAGTCTGGATTCCATTGGTGTGCCACTCCGATCAGACGTTACCAGCACTTCTTTTGCTTTCATCACGGATTCAGCTGATGATGCCGATACCGGTGACGAAACAGGGAATATAGACACATTGACAATTTCATATTCCCCCAGGGAAGCATTTGTTTCCAGGGCATGTGGTTACGTCATGAACTATGATGACTTGACCATTTCACTACCAGCAAGTGCCAATAATTGGATCCAAGATATTACCGTTGTCCAAGAAACCGTAGAAAACTCCAAAAGTATCCATGTCAAAATATTTTTCTAGTCTTATCATACTGTTTTTTCCCATTTTGGTCATTGGCCAAGGTGAACCAATTGACCTTCAACCCAAGGACACGGTGGAGTACAAGGATCAGTATGGACTTCGCGTGGGGGCCGACCTGAGCAGGTTGGTTATGTCGTTTCTTGATGAGGATTACACCGGATTGGAGTTGGTGGGAGATTACCGACTGACCCATAAGCTTTATTTGGCGGCTGAAATCGGAAATGAGACCAAGGCACAAAAGGAAACCCTGAACAACACGTTGGTGTACGATTTTGAAACCTCAGGGAGCTATATCAAGGCTGGTGTGGAAGTGAATACCTATGAAAACTGGTTTGGGATGAACAATTCCATCACCTTTGGCGGAAGGTACGCCGTGGCCAGTTTTAGCCAAACCCTGAACGATTATAGCATTTACGACAGTAATCGATTTTATAATGAAGATTTCCTTCCAGGGGCGGAACCTGGTCAAAAATTTGAAGGTTTGAGTGCCTCTTGGTTGGAATTTGTAGTAGGCATCAAAGCAGAACTTTTTGCCAATCTTTATGTGGGAATGAGCGCCCGAATGGGCTTCTTGATCACCAATAAGGAGGATGAGCGTTTTCCCAATTTATGGATTCCCGGGTTCAACAAAGTTACCGAAGGCAGTAATTTTGGGGTGGGCTACAATTATTCCATTTCGTACCTCATTCCTTTCTATAAAAAATCAAAAAAGAAAAAGGAAACCGATCAACAATGAGCATGGAAAAGACCCTGATCAATTATGTGGAGTTGCAAGCCAACGATTTGGAGAAGACAAAGGAATTCTACTCCTCTGCTTTTGGGTGGACTTTTACCGATTACGGTCCAACATACACTGCTTTTTCCGAGAGCGGCCTTGAAGGTGGATTTGCCAAAACCGATGACCCAATCGTAAATGGGGCATTGGTAGTACTCTACCATGAAAACCTGGAACAAATCAAAATCCGGGTAGAGCAAGCAGGGGGGAAAATAGCCAAAGACATTTTTTCTTTCCCTGGGGGCAGGAGATTTCATTTTACCGATCCTTCAGGAAACGAACTGGCCATATGGTCAGACAAATAAAAAAGCCTGAAATATCAGGCTTTTTCTTGCTATAAGATTGAGTTAGTTAGCTTGCGCCAAAGCGCATATCAAAACTAATCAAATAAATGACTTCTCCAAATTTTTAGTTGGTACGCTTCCTTTTTAAAAACACCATTAAAACTAACTTTCTTCAATATATTTTCCCTTTTTACTTCCTTCATACATTTCATACAGTACCAATCTAGCTTCCAATTTTCCATTAAAGGTCTTGATCTTTCTGGAAGGCCGCAGACCAACAAACTTTAATGCCTCCAAGTTGGATGTGATCATCCATGCATTGGTCCCTGGGTATTCCTGCTTTAAGGTGTCCCCAATTTTGGCGTAAAACTCATTCACCTCAATCGGCAATCGTTCGCCATAAGGAGGATTGAATACCATGTGCAATTTACCTTCTACTGGTTTTTTAGTCCTGAAAAAATCATTTCTTTCCACGGAAATGTATTCGGACAAATGGGCATTATCCACATTTTCCTGGGCTTTTCGAACAGCAGAGGGTGCTTTGTCATACCCAATGATCTTATGGTGAAACTCCCTAGTCTTCTTTAAACTGGCTTCTACAATTTTTTCATGCAAAGAAGCATCGTAATCTTTCCAATGCATGAAAGCATACGACTCCCTGTTGATGTTGGCCGGGATATTACAGGCAATCATAGCAGCTTCTATCAGAAAAGTGCCACTACCGCACATGGGGTCAAAAAAATCAGTTTCTCCATCCCAACCACTGGTCAGAAGAAGTCCTGCGGCCAACACTTCGTTGATCGGGGCAATGTTCGTCAGTATTCGGTATCCCCTTTGATGGAGTGAATTCCCCGAACTGTCCAAGGATATGGTACAGGTATTTTTGAAAATATGGATATTGATGCGGACATCTGGGTCTTGTGTATTCACATTTGGGCGTTGCCGTACCACCGCTCTAAATTTGTCCACAATGGCATCTTTTGCTTTTAAAGAGACGAACATAGAGTTATTAAAGACATCGGAGGACATGGTCGTATCTATGGCGAAGGTTTTCTCGTGGCCAAAATAATTGGGCCAGTCCAAGTCGAATACATTGTCATAAAGATTCTTTTCATTGAAAACCTTGAACGTTTTTAATGGCTTGTAGATCTTTAGTGCCGTTCTAAGGCATAAGTTTGCCTTGTACATAAAACCGGTATCCCCTTCAAATGTAACATTTCGAACACCCTCTTCAACATGTCCTGCTCCCAAATTCCGGAGCTCCTTGGCCAATAGAGGTTCAAAACCATAGAGGGTCTTTGCCATCATTTTAAAATTTCCTGTCATACCTTCAATACATCTTTCGGCAAAAATAGGCTATTTTTACGCCTTCAAGTCTGCATATGGATTTTCCTTCGTTTATCGTTTATTCCGTTCCTATTTTGTCCGTTTGGATGGGATTTGCTTTTGTATGGTTCGCCAAACCAAAGGATACCGGAAACATTAAACTGCTTTTGGCTTTCAGTGGTGCCTTTTTATTGTCGCTCACCTTTTTTGAACTGCTCCCCGAAGTCTATGAAGGCCATGACCCAAAAATTATTGCCATCTATATTTTGGGTGGTATTTTAATGCAGATATTTTTGGAATTTTTTTCCAAGGGAGCGGAACATGGTCACATGCATATCCATCTAAAAGAGAACCGATTTCCTGTGCTTCTTTTTTTGAGCCTTTGCATCCATTCCCTTGTGGAGGGGATTCCTATTCATGGGAACAACTCCATTTTGTACGGAATCGTCATTCATAAAATACCCATAGCCATCATTTTGAGTATCTTTTTGATCAATTCCAAAATGAAGATTGGCTCTACCCTATTGTTCATTACTGCTTTTTCGTTGATGACACCTTTGGGCAGCTATCTATCCACTTCATCATGGATTGCCCAATATGGAAATTTGTTGACGGCTTTGGCCATTGGGGTGTTTTTTCATATTTCTACCATTATCCTGTTCGAAAGCTCACAGGGGCATGCATTTAATTTAAGAAAACTTGTGGTGATTATTTTGGGTGTGGGAATCGCCTATTTGGTATAGATCCTTGTGGTGTGATTTTCAAAAAGCGCCTTTTGCTCCAATATCAGGTGTAAGCTTTCCAGTTGTTTTAGTTCATCCTTGTTTCTGGTATTGGTAATGATGAAGGCGTCTGGATGCTCTTCCAAATACATTTTGATTTCTTCCATGGAATCCAATACAGGAAATGTTCGCTGAAAGTTAATGGGAAAAGCACTATCAAACCTTTTAAAGGCAACCATTTGTGCATTGGATGGCAATTCCTCCAGTGCCCTTGCTACCGGACTCTGCTTGGTCAAAGTTGGATAAACAAACCCGAATAGAACCAACCCTGTCAAAATCCAGCCAACCGCAATACTCTTGAATGCGAGTTTAAAATTATTTTTTTGATAGAAATAGAACCCCAAGATACCGGCCAATGTTGTCAATATTAGGACAAGGCTCAAATACCTGACCGAAACGAGTTGCTTTTCCAATGATAACCCAATCCAACCACCAATGGGCAAGGCAATCCCAATAATCATAAGGGCGATCAAACTCCAATAAACAGACTTTCGTTTTTCACCATTCAAAAAAATCTTGTTCAGGTAGTAGGCTAAAATTACTGCTACAAATGGATAGGACGGCATGGGATAGTTGGGAAGCTTGGTACTGGAAATACTGAAAAAAAGTAGGGTAATGAATCCCACCAAAAATGAGAACAACAAAAAATCATTTCCTTTTCCAGCCTTCCATCCATGTACAAATGCCTGAACCAAGAATGCTGAAAAGGGCAACAATCCCAACAACACATACAAAGGGGTTGTGAAGAAGAACCCTCCATGCCCTTCCTTCTCTGAACCGAATCTGGATATATTATGGTCCAAGAAGAAGCCTTGGGTCCATTCCCCATTGGTTTGTATGTGCACCAAATAGTACCATGGTCCGGCTATTGCAAGCAATATCACCAAGCCAAGGAATGGCTTTAACCTAAGAATGGATGCAAGGCTAAAATCTCTTTGGAATGCCAAAAAAATAGGGATAATCAATCCTGGTAAAACCAATGCAACAGGGCCCTTGGTCAACAAACCAAAACCAATGGCAGCATAAAATGTAAGAAGCCAACCCAATTTTCCCAGCTTATAATAATTGAAAAAGGAAAACAAAGAGATGGTGACAAAGAAAATAAGATAGGGGTCGGGAACAGCCAGATGAAATTCCTGCACCAAGAAAAGGGAAGACAACAGAATCACCAAGGTAGCAATGGCCGTTTGCTGTCCCAGCCACCTTTTTACATTTAAATAGGAGATACAAAAAGTGAGGGTGCCAAAAATTCCAGAAAAAAAGCGGGCGCCAAAAGCGTTGACTCCAAAAAATTTATACCCTAAAACCATGAAAAAATAATGTAAAGGAGGTTTATCAGTCCTCAGCTGTCCATTAAAAAAAGGGACTACATAATTTTCTGAAACAAGCATTTCCCTTGCCGCTTCTGAATTCCTTGCTTCGTCCAGAATGTATATGGGGTAAAATCCTATGAACGAAGTACACACCAATACACTGACCACAAAAACGGTCAAACCATCATACTTTTTAAAGAAATCCATGAGGCCTAAAAAGATTGAATTCAAAATTAGCCATTAAACAATTGTCTAAAAGCATTTTGCGTGGTCTGTTGTACTTGACGAAGATTGACGTGAAGCTGTTTTGAATGCCATTTTTTAGGGAATTTCCGAACAATCAAATAAGCCAATATGGAAGAAAAAGTACCAAACAAAATTCCGAAGTACACATCAATGTAAAAATGTTGGACCAAATAAATCCGCGAGGTCCCAACCATCAATCCAAGTACCATCAAAATCCAACTGGCTGTTCGGTTACGCGATAAAAGGGCAAAAAAGGAAACCAAAAAGAAAATAGTGGCGGTATGGCCAGAAGGAAAAGAGTTCACATATCGAATTCTAACCCCCTCCACCAAATGGATCATATTACCAAGGCCTGAACGGTAAAAGTATAAATAGGGCCTCAACTCACCAGCATAGAATCCCTTTTTAAAAAGAAGAACCAGTGCTACCTGGAATGCGAATGCCAAAAGAAACACAGCCAACCACTTTAGTTTAAACCGTAACACCAATAATACGGCAAAAGCAACGGTAATGGCATTTCCCAGAGAACTGGCTTTGGTAAATAAAGCATCCAAAAAAGGCGTCCGCAGGTGATTGACAAAAATTAGAATTTCACCTTTCCCTAGATAAATGAATGGGAAAAGCAAGGTGATAATCAATAGGAACGGAAACAATCTTTGGAGTACAATACGCATGCCGTGAGGTTTGTACCAAAATTAGACCAGTCATGTTCCGAATAGGTTAATCCGTTTTTATATCAACTTTATGATATCCTTTTTGCTTTGTTAAGTCAACTTTATCCTAATCTTATCCGCTGGTTTTGCCTCTGGAACCGTTGGTCGAATTTTCCCACTTTTTGATTTTATTTTTTTGAAGAATGATCAAAACAACCTAGATTTAGCCAATAACCTTTTTTGAATGAAACCATACCTACCCTATCAACTTTTACTTATTGTACTTTTTGCTCTTTCTTCTTGCTCCTCTGATTCCGAAGACCCTGCTCCAGAACCTGAACCGGACGTTGTTGCACCCAATGTAACTTTCAATATTGCAGGTTCTTCCAATACCAGTGGCGGTACCACTCCTGTTTTTAGCAATCAAATTACCATTAATATTAGCGCCCAGGATGCCGGAGGCGTAGCCAAGGTAGAGGCCTATATCAGTGACCAAAAGGTGGGAGAAGATGTTACTTCACCTTTCCAGATTGTCATTGACCTTACTGGGTATACCTCAAAAATTCCCAGCTCAGGGAAATTTCAGGATTATACCCTCAAGATTGTGGCAACGGACACTTCAGGCAACCAAAGTTCCTCAGAGCAGGTCATCCATATAGATAATGAGCTTCCTGCTATCACAAATGTTTCTATGGGTAATGGAATTATCATTAATGGGAACACTAATGCGGTTACCTTTTCGGTAAGTGACAATGAGGGACTTTATTCCGTAATCACATACTTGAACAATAGCCTGTTGCAGCAATTTACTGACGAGAATTACGAAGTGAATATCAACACATTGAATTTATCCGATGGGGAAAACAATTTGAGAATAGAAGCAGTGGATTTAGCGGGCAACACAGTTGATTTTGATGTTATTTTTATAGCTGACAATACCGGACCTGAGATAACCCTAGATTCTTTGGAGGCAAATCAAATTGTGGATGAACCCATGGTTTTGGCCCCAAATGTATCTGACGAATACTCAGGAATTGACACAGTTGAGTTTCTATTGGGAGACGTCTCGCAGTTGGTTTTAGAGGGAGAAGTATTGTATGAATGGGAATTGGATCCAGCTGCATATAGCACAGGAACTTTAAGTATTTTCATCAAAGCTGTTGATACACTAGGAAACGAGAACATTGTGGAATTTCCCATTGAGATTTTACGACGATTGATCACAATTAATATCCCAACAGGTTTCTTTAATCCACAATCTGCAAGATTATTTGTATTTGCTTCGGATATGGATGGTCAATTACTGGATGTTGAAAGAATCTATAGCGATACTGAAATTGTCAAGCTTCATACTGCCTTGGAAACGAATGGGGATTTTGAATATATGCTCACTTTTGGTGAATATATTAGTGGTTCCATTGGTAATGCCAGTGAATTTACAACCGTTCAAAATATTTCACCTGCGGTGATGCCGGTCATGAGCCTCAATACGTATCAAAGGTTTTTAAACCAATCAAATTCCTATCTGGTCCCAACCGAGAATTTTGATTTCAATGATCAACTCAACATAGTAGCACAAGGTTTTGATTATTATGGCAATTTCAACCAAGTGGAAAGTGGACAGACTAGCGATATTTCAATTGTTCAGCGACAAAATGTAAACACTGGCCTTCAATCAAATTCATTCTATCTTGCTTTGTATAATAACACCTTAAATACCTATTCCTATACAATTTTGGATTCCAATATTTCCAATGATTTGATAATTACTCCAGAAATGTTTACCAACCAAGGTGTAGAACAACGTTTTTATAATCCCATAATGAATGGTGATCCCTTCGAAAGTTCAGCTTTAGATATACGTGGTTATTTAACCCAAGATGATTTTAACAATAACATCTATCATCTCATAGACAATCATGGGTATGGATATATTCCAACCAATGGTATTCCTTACTTCTTTACCGATGCTTTTTCAAATTACAAATACACGGTTAGGATCAATGACTATTTCACAGAAAGAACCGGGGAACCAGAAGCCAGCTTTTTCCCAGTGGATTGGACGGTTGATTATACTTTCCTGAACAACCGAATAAATTTAACAACATCGGGTGTTGGACATTCTGTTGGTAAAATTTTCATTGATTCAGAGACTCCTGAAATTATCAATGGTCTCAATGTTTCGTATCGATGGAATTTGGTATACGACAGCCAAAAAATGGAACAAATAGTACTACCTCAGATTCCTGATGAAATTCAGTCATGGGGTTTTTATTCGATTTATGAAAATGATGGATTCAAAGTTCAACAAGTCGAAATTAAAGGATTTCAAGGAATAACAGACTACTATGGATATTTGGATGGAGTAATCAAAAACAATAAATATTCCTTTACTGTATCTCCAAATATGGAATCCAAGTTTAATTCCACTTCACAAGGCTACTATAACCGGGCTCCGAATTTCTTATTGGATTAAAGAGTAGATAAGCCACCAGTGGCCAATAGCGCCACCCAAAACAAAAAAATGCCATATCAAATGATTGTATGGTATTTTTTTTATGGCATAAAACAAAATACCTATAGTGTAAAATGCACCGCCCAAGGACAGATAAAACAATCCCATAGTAGACATATGTTTTGTTAGGTAAGGTAGGTCCATCACTATCAACCAACCCATGACACCATAAAGTACCAACGAAAAAGCTTCAAACTTACCGGTAAAAAAAATTTTTAATATGGTACCAAACAAAGCGATACCCCACACTAAATAAAACAGCAGCCATCCTTTGGACGGTAACAATACAGTTAGACAAACTGGGGTATAGGTTCCTGCTATCAAATAGTAGATACTGATATGATCCAAAATCCGCAACCTTTTCTTGATTTTGGGGTTTTGAACTGCATGGTAAACGGTGGAAGCCGTAAACAATATCACTACAGAAATAGCATAGACCAGTAAGCCGTTTTTCAAGTATGGTACATCTGAAACATTATTCTGTAAGAGCACGTAACCCCCAATTGAGGCCAGAACAATGCCCAGACCATGCGAATAGGCATTCCATTTTTCCTCTATAAGTACTGGGTCTTTTTTTGGGATCAAAAATTTAGTTTTTTGCAATATGGTAATGCAAAG
Source organism: Allomuricauda sp. (assembly GCA_020434915.1). Taxonomy (GTDB): domain Bacteria; phylum Bacteroidota; class Bacteroidia; order Flavobacteriales; family Flavobacteriaceae; genus Flagellimonas. The sequence goes on from JAGQZL010000028.1 coordinate 15,737, forward strand.
ATAATCACTGGTCATTACAACCATGACCATATACAAAAACAAAAAAGGCCCCTTGCAGTTGCAAGGGGCCTTGAGGAAGGCGGCGACCTACTCTCCCACCTGGTGTGGCAGTACCATCGGCGCAAACGGGCTTAACTTCCCTGTTCGGAATGGAAAGGGGTGGGCCCCGTCGCCATGGCCACCTAGATCTTCAATATCTTAAAAGTCCATGAATATGACATATGTTGGGACGGACCTTTGGCAAGGCCCAAAAAAGAGTCAACGAAGTATGTTTTTTATAAGGAACCGCGCGAGGGCGGTGCGCAAGCTTACGGGCAATTAGTACCGCTCGGCTACATGCATCGCTGCACTTCCACCTACGGCCTATCGACGTGGTCATCTCCCACGGCCCTTTAAAGAGATCTCATCTTGTGGCGGGTTTCGCGCTTATATGCCTTCAGCGCTTATCCCATCCCGACTTAGCTACCCGGCGATGCCCCTGGCGGGACAACCGGTGCACCAGCGGTCGGTCCAGTTCGGTCCTCTCGTACTAGAACCAGATCCACTCAAATCTCTCACCCCCGCAGTAGATAGAGACCGAACTGTCTCACGACGTTCTGAA
>JAGQZL010000290.1 GCA_020434915.1 Allomuricauda sp.
GAAAAAGGCTTAAATGATTGGTAGACAATAGTATAAACAAAAAAATAGGGTGCTGTCCCATAAGCACCCTATTCTTGGTAAAATCGGTCAGATTGAAATAATACAACCCGCTTTCTATGATAGACTGTCAGTTCCCCCTGTCTTTCTTATCATTGGTCATGAGTGTTTCGAATCTCGGCTATGAAACGCATCATTGGACACTTCAGGTATGGTTGACCGATCTTGTAGTCAGTTATTCAGTGGATCTTATTGATCTTCGAATGACGTATCAGCATATTTTTGGCTGCCTTCCGTCATGGCTGTTTGAAGACCTGAATCTCTTTCTGCAATATTGTTGTACTGATCTTGCTTGTTTGAACGTCCGTAAGCTACGGTATATTGTGAGATGGTGTTGTTATATCCTCTGTTGGACACTACAAATCCCAATTTTTTCTCAGGGCTCAATTGAATGGCATAGTCATCACTTTGGCTGTTGATATGATCGCCTAGGTTAACGGCCTTGGTCAATGTATTCTGAACTACCTGTGTGGCGTATAGGTCAAGACCTCCGTAGCCATCCCTTCCTTCGGAAGCGAAGAACAATATTGTACCATTGTAGATACTTGGGTAAAGCTCATCCTCTTTGGTGTTTACCTTGGGACCTAAATTTTTGGATACACCCAGGCTTCCATCCGCTTTGATGTCGGCCACGTAAATATCATACTTGCCATAGCTACCTTTCATGTTGGAAGCGAAGAACAATCTTTTTCCATCATCGGAAACAGTGGGGTGCTTAGCAGAGTAGTGGTTGGGACACACGTCCATTTTGGTGATGTTGGTCCATTCACCGTTTACATTTTCCGCGCGGTAGATTTCATGTACCAATTCTTTCTTGGAAAAAACACCGTATAAAGGTTTTTGATAGGTGGCCTTGCTAAAGTAAGCCGTTTTTCCATCTTTGGTGATGGACATGGATGGCATGTAACCTTCAGTGCTGGAAACACTACCATCAATATTGTCATTGATCAGTTCCCTTGCCATTTGGGCAAAAGTAGTTTGACTGCTGATCATCATTGCTGTAATAAGTAGGCTGTAAAAGATTGAACGTGTCATGATGTATAGATTTGGGGGTTAATACATGACAAAGATCAAAAAGAATCGGCCGCAATACTTATGAATTTTTCATAGGTTTTTAATTTTAACGACAAAAAAGTGCAGTTTATCGAATATATTTTTGATGTTTAACACGACAAAGACATCAAAAACACCGATTATCGGATATTTTATGCAGTTTATCTTTGTTTTACTTGGTTGATTTTCAGATAGGTTGTTTCTAAACCACAAAGAAGTCCCGTAGCCCGGTCAATATACTTTGGACCGCATAAGAGGCCAAAATCAATCCCATTACCTTACTGATCACTGTTATCCCGTAGTCACCAATCCGCTTCTGTACCATGGTGGCCGCTAATAGAATGGTCATGGTAAGGATCACCACCACAAGTACCAAAAAGGTAGTGATGGCTTGTTGCTGGATGGTATACACATGATTGTCCGTAAGAAGAACGACCGCCATAATGGCCCCCGGAGATGCAATGGATGGAATGGCAATAGGAAAGATGGTCACATGTTTATAGTCCGTGATGCGATGTTTTTCGGATTGTGGCTTACCCTCACCAAAGATCATGGTCAGTGCAAAAAGAAAAAGAATGACCCCTCCGGAAATCTGGAAGGCATCCAAGGTCACATCCATCCCTTCCAGGATGACTTGTCCCACCACAATAAAAAACAAAAGAATAAAAAAGGCAACAATGGAAGCGCTGATGGCCACTTTCTTCTTATGCCTGGCATCCAACTCCTTGGTAGCTTCCAAATATACCGGGACAGAGCCCAGGGGGTCTATTACGGCAATTAGGAACAGGATGGTGGTCAATACTTCTGTGGCCATAGTGTTGTGCTTGGGATAAAAATAGCACTATTGCCCTATATTGCCAATAGCCTTAATTGCCCGTTAACGGTTTGAATATTTTTTTAACAATGCTGGGAGGGTCAAATCGGTATCCAACATAGAGTACTCCATAAAACTGGTCGTTTTCAACCATAGAGGTACTTTCTTCCTTGTACCATTCCGCACTGAAATTGGCATTGATGCCAAAAATGACACGCTCTGAACTATAGCCGAGATTTACCCCGGCCGCAACACTTCGGATAAAAAATGTGTTCCGTTCTGTTGTGCGAACATCATCCACCACCGATTCACTTTTGGAAAAGCGCACGCCTAGGGCGGGGGATACGTTGCCAGAGAGAAACCATTTACGGTGGAGCACATAAGTATAATAATAGGAAGGAGCTGTTTTGATGTTGAAATACTTGTCCTTGCTGATGGTTCCGTCTTCATCAAAATCAAAAATGTTATAATCATAATAAAGCGATGGAACAAAACTCCCAGCACTCTTTTTCTGCCATTCATTCTGATAGACTATGTTCCTGTACGAAAATTTACGATTGAACACATAGGAGGTGGACATGGCATAACTGGAACTGCTCAGACCCTTGAATTGAAGGTAGGGGTCAACCCCTTCGGTCCAATCAGGGGCAAAATCACCGGTATTCCTAACATAGTTTCCGGCAATTTTTCGGTAACTCAAGCTTTGTATCCACCTTCCAAGAAAAAAACGGAATTGGTAATCCGTAAACTGGGATTCCCCTTTTAAGGCTTCATCGCTATTGGCCCCTAAAAATTTTGGGACCAACCCCACACTCACGCCAATGAACTCATAATCCAATGACAGGAACATTCGGAACCGATTGTTGGGCACCAAATGCAGGCTTGTGTTTTCCTGTCTATTTTCATACAAATAGATATCCGTTCGGGTATCCAGGTTCATTTTAAGGATAATTTTATCCGTATAGGTAATGATGTCGCTGGTATCTTTCTGGGAAAATCCGTAAAAACCCAAAAAGTAAAATATGGGGAACATAAATGACCATCTATGTCTTGCGGGTTTCATACAATGCAAGATACATAGCAAATGGACTAATTGGTTCTTTTTCTTTACACCTTATTTTTGATAAAAGGAATGTCTGCGCGGTTTTTCCAGACCAAAACAGCACAAAAGGCAAACGTAACCAATGCCAATGTAAAGAGGGTACCCCCATCGTTTTGAACAACCACACCGAGTTGGGTCAGATGGGAAAACAAGGCCCCTGCCATGATACCCACCCCTAGCATGCCCCCAAGCCAAGTAGTTCGCGGAACCAAAATTAGAATGGCGGTGATAAGCTCCACAATACCCAACCCAATTCTTCCATAGGGTTCCAATCCCAAGGTTTCAAAAATATAGACCGACTCCGGAGCTGCAGAGAATTTGTAAAAAAGCGTTTGTAATAGGATCACAGCAGGTACAACCCTAAGAAGAAGGTTGCCAATGGATTTAATTTTCATGATGGTATTTGATTATGTTGATGGTGATTTGGTCGTACAGGTAATTGAATCATAACG
>JAGQZL010000291.1 GCA_020434915.1 Allomuricauda sp.
GTAAAGCCCTTGAAGTGGCCTTCGCCGGTGGAGCCGTTATGGGCCTTGGCGTGGTAGGTCTCGGAGTTTTGGGATTGAGCGGACTGTTCATGCTCTATAGTGGGCAAGGATGGGAAATAGGTGAAGTATTGAACGTACTTTCCGGATTCTCCCTTGGTGCGTCTTCCATTGCACTTTTTGCCCGTGTGGGCGGCGGTATCTACACCAAAGCAGCGGACGTGGGTGCTGACTTGGTAGGTAAAGTGGAAGCCGGTATCCCTGAAGATCACCCATTGAACCCTGCAACCATTGCCGATAACGTTGGTGATAACGTAGGGGATGTGGCCGGTATGGGAGCTGACCTTTTTGAATCCTATGTGGGATCGATCATCGGTACCATGGTATTGGGTGCTGTTTTTGCCACCCTTCCAGAATTCCAATCGGCATTTGATGGCCTTGGAGCCGTTTACTTGCCTTTGGCCTTGGCTGCTGTAGGTATTGTAATGTCCATCATCGGAACGTTCTTCGTAAAGGTGAAGGATGGTGGAAACCCCCAGACTGCATTGAACATTGGGGAATTTGGTTCTGCCGGTTTAATGTTGGTGGCCTCCTATTTCATTATTACTGGAATGCTTCCAGAATCTTGGATGGAAGGTGGAAAGGAATATTCCTCCTTTGGTGTGTTCTTGGCTACAATCGCTGGTTTGGTTGCCGGTCTATTGGTTGGAAAAGTAACCGAATACTATACAGGAACCGGTACAAAACCGGTGAACTCCATTGTTCGCCAATCTGAAACAGGTTCCGCTACAAATATTATCGCAGGTTTGGGTGTGGGTATGATGTCCACTGCCATTCCGATTATTTTGATCGCTGCTGCTATCTTGGTTTCCCATTATTTTGCTGGACTTTACGGAATTGCGATTGCGGCTGTGGGTATGTTGGCCAATACAGGAATCCAGTTGGCCGTTGATGCCTACGGACCTATTTCCGATAATGCCGGGGGTATTGCCGAGATGGCCGAATTGCCAGGTGAGGTGCGTGAGCGTACTGATAAATTGGATGCGGTGGGTAACACTACTGCGGCTATTGGAAAAGGATTTGCGATTGCTTCCGCGGCATTGACGGCTTTGGCCTTGTTTGCTGCCTTTATGAAAACAGCCGGAGTACAATCCATCGATGTGTCCCAGCCAGATATCATGGCCGGATTGTTGATCGGGGGTATGTTGCCCTTTGTGTTCTCTGCCCTTTCCATGAATGCGGTAGGAAGAGCGGCCATGTCCATGATCGAGGAGGTGCGTAGACAGTTCAAAGACATTCCTCAATTGAAGGCTGCTTTGGAAGTTATGCGTAAATATGATTCCGATCTTTCCAAAGCAACAAAAGAGGACATTGAGATATTTGAAGCTGCGGACGGTTTGGCAGAATATGAAAAATGTGTGGAAATATCCACTCAGGCTTCCATTAAAGAAATGGTATTCCCAGGATTGTTGGCGATTGCCGTTCCAGTAGCCGTTGGGTTTATCGGTGGTGCTGAAATGTTGGGTGGTCTGTTGGCCGGTGTAACCACTGCTGGGGTATTGATGGCGATTTTCCAATCCAATGCCGGAGGTGCATGGGACAATGCCAAAAAGACCATCGAAAGTGAAGGTAGAAAAGGTAGCGATGCCCACAAGGCAGCCGTTGTTGGTGATACCGTGGGGGATCCTTTTAAGGATACTTCAGGACCTTCCTTGAACATCTTGTTGAAATTGATGTCCGTTGTGGCCTTGGTAATCGCTCCAAGTTTGGTGAGTCTTTCCCCTGCCGATGAAATGGGTATGTTGCACGAGGAAACCAAAACCATCACCGTTACCGAGGAAGGTATGAAAACTACCCAAGCCATGGAAAAACAAATCCGTGTGGAGGTAAGCAATACCGAAGAGGGAACATTTAGGGCGGTAGTTACCACAAGTACCACCACGAATGGAGAAGTAGTGGAAGAAACCGAAGAGTTTACCGCTGCTACCAAAGAAGAATTGGAGAAAAAAATCCAAGAATATAAAAGTGCTGAGGCAAAGAATTAGCGCTGCTTTAATGCAAAGCTGGAAAAACCACGCCAATTGGCGTGGTTTTTTTATTTTCTAATGTAGAGTTAAGATTTCTCAATCGTCTTTGCAATCCTCATTTCGAAATGACACATCCAACCATTTGTCATTTCGAACCGACCTTTGGGAGTGTGAGAAATCCATTAAATGTCACATCGAGCGAAGTCGAGATGCGATATTAGTTCAACTTAAAAGTAATCGGAATGGCATACGGAACTTTTACTGCAGTTCCCCGCTGTTTTCCGGGAGTCATTTTGGGCAATTTGGAAATGATGCGACCCGCTTCTTTCTCCAGACTCTCATGCGGGCCACGTAGTTTTACATCGCCGATACTGCCATCTTTCTGTACGGTAAAAACAACGGTAACCCTGCCTTGTAATCCCATTTCCTGTGCCACTTCGGGATAGTTGAAGTTTCTTTTGATATGCTTCAACATCATCTCCTGAAAGCAAGCCTTCTTTTCCTTTTCGGTGGGCTCGTTTTCACAACCAGGGAACACAGGGGCGTTTTCGATTAATATAAAGGGAATTTCATCCACAATATCATCTTTTAAAACTTCAATATCATCAACTTCGGCTATTTCTGTATCTGGATTGGGCTCGTTTGATTCGATTACTGTTTCAATGATTTTTTCGTCATCATCCGCAATTTCAATTTTGGGAGGGGTAATGATCTTGGGTTTTGGCAGTTCCATTTTTTGAATGGTGATGGGGGCCTCTTCATCTGGCAGTAGATTAGGATCAAGTTGTCCAATGTCATAATCGATGATTTTGTCATAGCTTTTCCATTCCAAAGCCATCAAGGTCACAAAGAGTACCACGGTCATCCCTACAAAGAAGTAGAGGAGGCTGTTTTTTCGTAAATCCAATTCTGGGTTCTTTTTTGCTTTCATGATTTTCAAATTTTTGGCCGCAAGGGCATAGTTATTGGTTTTGGGAATTGTCCCGAACCTAAACTAGTTTGAAAATCAATTAATTAAAATGGCCAATGAGGGAACGGGCCGTTTAGGTGAGGGAAACGGAAGATTTTGGAAAAGCTACTTTCCAAAGCCTACTTTCCAACAGAAGAAATTGAACTTGAATGATTAGAACAACCCGTGGATCTCTGCGTCAATACGGTTGATCACTTCCCCCAAATCTTCAGGGTCGGCCACAAAATCCAGGTTGTCCACATCAAAAATGAGCAACTTCCCCTTTTCGTAGGTATTGGCCCAAGCCTCATAACGTTCGTTCAATCGGCTGAGGTAATCAATTGATATGGAGTTTTCATAATCCCGGCCTCGTTTGTGTATCTGGCTCACCAAATTGGGAATGGAGCTTCTCAGATAAATCAAAAGGTCTGGTGGTTGCA
>JAGQZL010000292.1 GCA_020434915.1 Allomuricauda sp.
TCATGAAGTTGGTCTTGTGACCTTCCTCAGGATTGTGTGGTTTTAAAAACAAAGCGGCCAAAGCTGGACTCAACGTTAATGCGTTGATGGCCGATATTAAAATGGCAACAGCCAAGGTGATACCAAATTGTTGGTAAAATACGCCTGATGATCCCCGAATAAAGGATACGGGAATGAACACAGCGGACATGACCAAGGTAATGGAGATGATGGCCCCGGAGATTTCGCCCATGGCTTTCTTGGTGGCTGTTTTGGCCGATGTGGCCCCTTCTTCCAATTTGGCATGGACCGCTTCCACCACCACAATGGCGTCATCCACCACAATACCAATGGCCAAAATCATGGCAAATAGGGTGAGCATGTTGATGGAGTAGCCAAAAATTTGCAGGAAGAAAAACGTTCCCACAATGGCCACGGGAACCGCTATGGCTGGAATCAACGTAGACCTAAAATCCTGTAGGAACAGGAACACAACAATGAAAACCAAGATGAAAGCCTCGATCAGGGTTTGTACCACATGGTCAATGGAGGCATCCAAGAAATCCTTGGAGTTAAAAGGGATAACGTAATCAAATCCTTTTGGAAACTCTGCCTTGCTTTCTTCCAGAATGGTTTCAATTTCATCAATAATTTCCTTGGCATTGGAACCAGAGGTCTGGTACACCCCAACAGCAACACCTGGATTTCCCATCCCGGTATTTTTTCTGACATAGCTAAAGGCACCCAGCTCGATTTCTGCCACATCCTTTAAACGTAAAAAACCACCATCTTCCGTGGTTTTTAGAATGATGTTTTCATATTCCTCCACATCGGACAAGCGTCCTTTGTACTTCATCACATATTCAAAAATACCATCGGCGTTTTCCCCTATTTTACCTGTGGCCGCTTCTCGGTTTTGTTCCCGAAGGGCAGCCTGGATATCGGAAGGCACCAAATTAAAGGCAGCCATTTTATCGGGGGAGATCCAAATCCGCATGGAATAATCCTTGGCACCGAACACGTTCACGTTACCCACACCCTTGATCCGTTGTAATTTTGGAACAAGATTGATTTTGGCATAGTTTTCCACAAAGGTGGCATCGTAGGTCTCGTTTTTGGAGAATATGGAGAAAAACAACAAGGCACTGTTCTGTGCTTTTTGAGTGGTAACCCCTGTGTTGATGACTTCTTGGGGCAAAAGGCTATTGGCCCTGGCCACCCTGTTCTGAACGTTCACGGCGGCAATATCCGGGTCAACGCCCAATTCAAAGAAAACACTAATGTTGGCAGCCCCATCGTTACTGGCGGAAGAGGTCATATAGGTCATGCCTTCCACACCGTTGATCTGTTCTTCAAGGGGGATGACCACACTTTTAAGCACGGTTTCGGCATTGGCACCCGTATAATTGGCATTCACCTGAACTGTTGGCGGAGCAATTTCAGGATATTGTTCTATGGGAAGAACACTGAGCCCCAATACACCCAATATCAAAATGATGACTGATATTACGGTGGATAGTACGGGACGATCTATAAACTTATCGAACATAGACGTATGTTTCTATTTTTTGATGAAATGTTATTGAACTGGGTTGATGGTTTGACCATCCCTTAACTTGGAGACACCTTCGGACACAATGGTGGAGACATCTTCCAATCCCTTGGAAACCACAAACTCCGTATCGGTTATGGCAACAATGGTAATGGGTTTGGTGTGAACCACATTTTCGTTGTCCAAAGCAAATACCATTTTGGCACCCTGTTGGTCTACCGTAACAAACTGTGGAATGACCCACACATCGTTATAGGTATATGGCACCTTGATGGTCCCCGTGCTCCCTGAACTCAAGAGTTGATTGGGGTTGTCAAAATCGGCCCTTAGGGTAACACTTCCGGTGGTTGGGTTGATAATGTTGTTCACCATGGCTATTTTTCCTTTGGATGGATAGGCCTCACCATTGATCATTACCAATTCCACTTCAGGGGAAGCATCAGATGTGATGGGGTTTCCTTCAGAAGCCATTTGCGATTTCATTTGAAGCAATTCTTTCTCGTTCATGGAAAAATAGGCACGAACACTACTGATATCGGAGACTATGGTCAATGGGGTGCCCATGGTACTGCTTACCAAAGCTCCTTCTTTATAGGGCAGCTCTCCGATAAATCCACTCACGGGGCTCATGATGTTGGCATACCCAATATTGGCCGAAATGCTATTGTAGTTGCTTTTGGCTTGTTCCAATTGGGCTTTTGCGGTTTCCAATTGCACATTGCTGATAATGCCTTTTTCTACCAAAGGCACCAACTTGTTCACTTCCACTTGGGCCACATTTACTGAGGCCTTGGCAGCCTGGGCATCTTGTGAAAGTGTTTGGGTCTCCAGTTTGAACAATAGCTGTCCTTTTTTTACTTGTTGCCCTTCTTCCACATAAATATGTTGGACAAAACCGGATACCTTGGGCCAAATCTCTACATTTTGTTTTCCTTGTATGGAAGTGGCATAGGTATTAAATATGGTAATGTCCTGTTTTTCCAAAACACTTGTTTTTAGTGATGGAGGGGGAGGTGCAGCAACCTGTTTTTGACTGTTGTTGCCGCAGGACAACATCAAGAGCACTAGCACGGTTGTTAAGGTTGATTTGATTGTTTTCATGAATAATCTAACGTTGTTAGGTTTTTTGTTGGGTTTGTATGCTCGGTTTTTATTCTGTCTCTTCCAAAATGGTTTCGAACTTTGCTATCGAGTCTAGAAGATTTTTTTCGTTTTTGTGCACATAGTCCAGATAAACACTGGTTTTGGGACGGCTTTCCTCGTACTTTTTGGGGCAGTGCTTCTCATGATAGTTCATCACCATGGTAATGATGTTTTTTTCCGTTTCCACCCTTTTGAGGCTTTCTTGAAGTTTGGATAGGAAAAAGGTCTTCTTTTTGGCCGTTGTAAAATAACGTTTGCGGTCACCGGGTTTTGTAAAATAAGTAACCATGTCCATGTTCACCAATAGGTTGAGTGAGGTGGATATGGAACTTTTACTGGCCCCTCTTCGTTCCAGACAGTCTTCAAAAGTCAGACCGTCTTTATCGGTCAGAATGAGAATGGCATAAATGCGTGCGGCAAGGGGGGGTAAGTTGTATTCTTCTTCCAAATGAAGCCCCAAGGTTTCAATGATTTCGTCCTTTGTCTTTTCCATTATAGAAATTTGAAGGAACAAAATTAAAGTTAGTTCGGAACAAACAAAACCAAACGAACTTAAAAATGTGTTAAAACTTTATGGCCAATATTTACAAAAATTAAATAGGGGGTTAAAGGGCGCTTTTGAACTGTTCCAAAAAGCGGACATCGTTCTCGCTCAACAGTCGAATGTCTGAAATTTGGTGCAAAAGAAGGGCAATACGGTCTATTCCCATTCCGAAGGCAAAGCCTGAATACACCTCT
>JAGQZL010000293.1 GCA_020434915.1 Allomuricauda sp.
GGCCGCAAAGGAAGATGTGACCGTGTTGGTGTCCAGCCATGATCTGATCCATGTGACCGAGGTCTGCGAACGTATTGTGGTTTTGAATAAAGGGGAAATTGTAAAGGATATTCACACCTCTACAGAAACTTTAAAGGAGCTGGAGACATTCTTTGGGGGATAATCTGATGCTATTTTAGCAGGCTTTATCAAACAAAACTATCTTTAGGACATAAACATTGACCAATGTCCAGCGATATAGATGTATTAATCGATTTTTACCAATGGGAAAAACAGCGGTTGCTACTGTCCATTGAGGAAAACAAACGAGATCAGGATTATATTGCCGTAGACAACAATTACAAGGAGCTGAGATATGTGCAACGAGAATTGGATGCCCTATCGGAACTTAAAAACCCCAACTATCCCAAAATAAAAAGATTGGAATGGCAAATTGAATTGTATTCCAAACACAACCATCACCATTCGGAACTTTCCGATCTAAACAGCCAGATGGTAAATCATTATAAGGAGGAGCTGGAAAAAATAAAGAAAGAAAAGTTTCCATCCCCTACAGAAGAAACCCAATTCATAGACGACGCACTTTTTTCCATGGCGAATAACCGTAGCAAAGGGTTTGTACTCCACTTGGATTTGAAGATGGATACCTGTATTGATTTGTCTGCGCAAGGTGAAAATCAAATCTTGCTCAGCCTCAAGGTGGAGAATAAGAGAGATGCAAAGAACCTTAAAAAATATACTTTGTTGGGTGATTTGGGTCTCACCTATGATACTTCATCCAATTGTTTGGTCCGAGTCTTTGAAGTGGGCCCCAACAAGGATGTACTTCCCATTAAAGAAGCCATCTCCAGGATTGTGATAGGTTCCAAGGGATTCCTATGGGAGGATGGTATGATTTACCTAAAACCAAAACCCTAAAACCAGATAAATGTATTTTATCGATAAGCCTTATAATAATCTGTATTTTTTTGAGTTAAGGTTACACAAGATTATCGATACTTTTGAAGCTTCATCATACATTTTTAGGGGCCATAGTTTTGGGAGGACTGGTTTTCAACGCCTGTTCCACCCAAAAGGACAAGTTCATCAACCGAAATTGGCACGCGCTCAACACCAAGTACAACACCTTGTACAATGGCAATCTTGCCTTTGAGAAAGGGTTGGAGGAAATCAATGCAACTTACCGGGACGACTATTGGGAAATCCTTCCCGTGGAACGGTTGAAAGTGACCGATGAGATTAAACTGGATTCCGAGGACAACAACCCCAACTTCATCATTGCTGAGGAGAAGGCCACCAAGGCCATCCAAAAGCACAGCATGGACATCAAGGACGAGGAGCGGAACCCCCAGACCGATGAGGCATTCCTGCTCTTGGGAAAAGCCCGCTATTTTGACCAACGCTATATTCCGGCATTGGAATCGTTCAACTACATTCTTAGAAAATATACCCAGAGCAATAAGCTGAACGAGGCCACTATTTGGAGGGAAAAGACCAATATGCGGCTGGACAATCCGGAAGTGGCCATTAAAAACCTAAAACGGCTCTTTAAATATGAATCGCTTAAGGATCAGGAGTACGCAGATGCCAATGCCGTGTTGGCCCAATGCTACATCAACCTGAATGCCCCCGATACGGCCATCCAAAAACTGAAGATTGCCCAGGCCTATACACAAAAGAACCCTGAAAAAGGACGGTACTTGTTCATCATCGGGCAATTGTACAACCAAATGGGGCATAAGGACAGTGCCAACTATGCTTACACTAAGGTCATCGATCTAAATAGAAAATCACCACGGGTGTATATGATCAATGCCCATTTGAAAAAAATTCAGAATACGGAACTCACCGAGTCCAACAAAGAAGAAATGTTGGAATACTTGACCGATTTGGAAGAGAATCGGGAAAACCGACCTTTTTTGGACAAGATCTACCGCGAAATTGCCCAGTATCACCTGGCAACAGGTTCCGATAGCTTGGCTTTGGCCTACTACAACAAATCGTTGAAGGCCACCCAAGGGGAACGCAAGCTGAATGCTCTGAACTATCAGAGTCTGGCTGATTATTATTTTGATCAGGATGCCTACAAAACTGCAGGGGCCTATTATGACAGTACCTTGACGAATCTGGTGGAGAACACCAAAAAACACCGAGACATCAAGAAAAAACTGGACAATTTGGAGGATGTGATCAAGTATGAGGACATTGTGCAACATGCCGATAGTGTGATTACCATCTATCAAATGCCCGAAGCGGAAAGGACAGCCTATTTTGAGGAGTACATTGCGGAATTGAAACGTAAGGATGAAGAAGCCGCGGAAAAAGAATTGAAACGAACCACGGCCGGGATTGCCTCGTTTGCCAATAGCAAGGCGGGGAAGGAAAACAAAGGCAAGTTCTACTTCTATAACATCACCAGTTTAGGATACGGCAAAAATGAATTTCGGACACGGTGGGGTGAGCGTACCTTGGAAGACGATTGGAGGTGGAGCAACAAATCCAAGATTTTGGTATCCGAAGCCACCGGGGAAGTAGTGGCGGAAAATGGGCAGCCGGCCCAAAACCTTACACAGGATCAAAAATATTCGGTGGATTTCTATATCAACCAGATTCCGACCGATGTTGCTGAAATAGACAGCCTGAAAACCGAGCGGAACTTTGCCAACTATCAATTGGGATTGATCTATAAGGAAAAGTTCAAGGACAACCTATTGGCCGCTGCCAAATTGGAACGCGTTTTGGCCTCAAACCCAGAAGAACGGTTGATTCTCCCATCCAAATACAACCTCTTTAAGATTTATGAGGAAGCCGGAAGCCCGTTAGCGGACAACATGAAACAGGACATTATCCTGAACCATCCCGACACCCGCTATGCCGAAATCCTGTTGAATCCGCAGGCCGTGCTGGAGGGCAACACCGACAGTCCGGATGCGCGTTATGCGGCATTGTTCAAACAATATCAGCAGCAGCAATTCCTCCAGGTCATTACCCTGTCCGAAGATTACATCAACAAATTTACAGGAGATCCCATTGTGCCCAAGTTTGAAATGTTGAAGGCCAATGCCATTGGCCGTCTTCAAGGGTTTGAGCCGTTCAAGGAAGCCTTGAACTATGTGGCCCTCACCTATCCCAACAATCCCGAAGGGAAAAAAGCTGAGGAAATGGTGGAAGAGCAGCTGCCAAAATTGGAGAACAGGGAGTTTTCTCCTGAAACGGGTTCTTCGGGTGCCGGAAACTGGAAAGTGGTCTTTCCTTTTAAAATCAGGGATGACGAAAAGGCGATGACCCTCCAAAACCGTTTGGAAGAAGCAATCAAGGAACTGCATTACCGAAACATTGTCTCCAAGGACATCTACAATCTGGAAGACGAGTTTGTGG
>JAGQZL010000294.1 GCA_020434915.1 Allomuricauda sp.
AATGCGATCCTCAATTATATCCACGAAACAGACAACGCCGATTTTGTGGATGGCAAAATGATTTTTTTACAGGGAAGCCCTGTTTTGGAGGAAAAGGGAGGCATCAAATTGGGAAGGCTTTCCGGAATCTCTGCCCATTACGTGCCCAACTATCTACAGAAAAACCGATTGCCCAGCTGGGAGACCAATTGTATTGAGGATTGGGAGACCAAAGTGGACAAGATTGTGGAGGAGACCATAAAGGAGAACATGACGGTGATTGCGGGCATTCCTTCTTGGGTGCAGATGTATTTTGAAAAGCTTCATGTAAAATCGGGCAAAAAAGTTGGCGAATTGTTCAAAGAGTTTCAACTGTTCATCTACGGTGGGGTGAATTATGAACCCTATCGGGCCAAGTTCGAAAATTTGATTGGCAGGAAGGTGGACAGCATAGAGTTGTTTCCCGCAAGTGAAGGTTTTTTTGCCTATCAAGATTCCCAAAAGGAAAAAGGAATGCTATTGCTTTTGGATTCGGGTATTTTTTATGAGTTCATCAAGGCAGATGAGTTTTTTGATGAAACCCCGAAGCGTATCACCATTGCCGATGTGGAACTCGGTGTGGATTATGCCATGATCATTTCCACCAATGCGGGATTGTGGGGGTATAATATTGGGGATACCGTTCGGTTTATTTCCAAGAATCCCTATAAAATTGTTGTTTCTGGAAGAATCAAGCATTTCATTTCTGCCTTTGGGGAACATGTGATTGCGAAAGAAGTGGAAGAGGCATTGAAACTGGCTGTGGACAACACGGATGCTTTGGTGAACGAGTTCACGGTGGCGCCCCAGACCAATCCGATGGAAGGTGAACTACCCTTTCACGAATGGTTCATAGAGTTTGAACGGCAGCCATCGGACATGGCCAAGTTTACTTCTATCATGGAAGAGAGCATGAAAAAGCAGAACAGCTATTATTATGATTTAATTGCAGGTAATATTCTGCAACCCCTTAAGATTTCAGAAATCAAACCCGGTGGTTTTCAAGATTATATGAAAACCATAGGGAAATTGGGCGGCCAGAACAAGGTTCAAAGACTTTCCAACGACCGTAAAGTGGCAGAAGGCTTAGGACCGTTCAAAATTAGTTGACCCGGTACGGTGCAACTTTCATGGGAATTCGTTTATTTTTGCCAGAAGCAATTATGGCAACAGAAGTAAAACAAACCACTAGGGCACAGGAATCCACCAACGCAATCGAGCGGTTGTACATCACCATGCGACATTTGCTCAACCGAGGTTTTTATAAGCCTTCGGGAGTATCCGGCAACGCACTTAGAAGCGCCCTTCTCTTGTTAAGACCCGAAATTTACGGGACCATAGCGGAGGACAAAGCAGAGCTGAACGGATTGATCTATGTATTGGAACGCTTACCAGAAGGAATAGAGGAGTGCCGTTTTATCAACTTGACTTCCGATGAGGGTTTTTCCAAATCCCATCTAAAGCCCATTGTGCCTCCCAAACGAAGACGGAACTGCTACCGAATCGATGATGAGCAGATGAACATTGAGATTACCCGTGGCAGGAGTGATATTTACGATATTTTGACCCACCTCACTTTTTTGTTCATAGAATCCGGCAAGATCTGCAAAAGGGTTTTGGTAGATGATGGCAATGCCACCATTCGGGATTGGGACAAATTGTCCGAGTTTGTTCTGAAGGAAGAAAAAACCGAGGATGAACGGGAGGTGGCCTTGATCCATTTGGCAAACATATTGAGCAGGACTTTTGATGAAGTCGGTGAAATCTATCACAAACTAAAAACCCCGGAGGATCCCGATAGATTCCTGAATGTAATGTATTGGCTGGGCAAATTGGCCATAGAGGAAGAAACCACCGGCAATAAAAGGACCATTACCTTTAGTCCGTTGTTAAGGGAGCGTTTGGGTCATCACCTACATGGTGAAAAATGGGCTTTGACCATAAAACAGACCTTGATGAAAAAAGGGTTGTTTCAAAGACCGATCCATATCATCAGCGCCAACATGCACAGTGTCATGAACTCCCTATTTGCCAAGAAGGCCTTGGCCAAGGATTTTGAGGACACGGATTCCTTAAAGATTTTTGAGGCCCTAAGTTCCGAGAAAAACAAAAACCTCAACAAAAAGGTGCAGGAACACGCACAAAAGAATGGGATGATCTTTCTGGACGACACCTCTGGCACCAACATAGACGTGCAAATTTTTGACACGGCCCAGTTTGGAAAGGGAAGCTGTTGTTATGAAACCCCGGAAGGAACCCCTGAGGAGGAAAAACCCGTTATATTTGTGATGGACTATGCTTTTGGGGAGCAGGCCTATGAAACCATTGATGAACTTTTGAAACCATTGGAAGAAGGGGACCAAAAGCATTTTTTAAATGTGGATTCGGTTTCGATTATGGGGAAAGCGGGCATTTTGGAAGGAGGCAAAGGGGATCTGATGATTCCTTCGGCCCATATTTTTGAAGGAACGGCGGACAATTATCCGTTCAACAATGAGCTTTGTGCCAACGACTTTGAAGGACATGGCCTTAAAGTACTCGAAGGAACCATGGTTACCGTACTGGGAACCTCCTTACAGAACAAGGACATATTGAAATTTTTCCATGAATCTACCTGGAATGTGATAGGTTTGGAGATGGAAGGGGTACATTATCAAAAAGCAGTGCAGTCAGCCTCACAAATAAGAAAAAGTATTAATAAGGACGTTAAGGTAAGATATGCCTACTATGCTTCGGACAACCCTTTGGAAACAGGTAGTACCTTGGCTTCCGGAGGATTGGGAACAACAGGGGTGAAACCCACCTATTTGATTACGGACAGGATTTTAAAACAGATATTCAATTCATAAAGATATGGCAGACCAACCGGCAAAACAGAATTCATCCGATGAAATAGATTTGGAACAATTGTTTCAGATGATAGGAAAATGGTTCAACAAGCTAGGGATTTTCTTTCTACGTGTTTTCCTTTATCTTAAAAAGAATGCCATCATCCTTGCTGGATTGGTGGTATTGGGAGGAGCTATCGGTTATGGTTTAAAGTTTGTCACATCTGAAAAAATGCAGCTTGATGTAATTGTTAGGCCCAATTTGGAAAGTAAGGATTATTTGTATGATGTAATCACAGAGATAGAATCCAATATCAAGTCCAAGAACGAATCCTTTTTCAATGATATGGGAATTTCGTTGGAAGAAATCAAAGGGCTTGAAGTTTTCATAGAACCCGTCAAGAAGGATATGGAAAAAGCAGCGGAAAAGCAGCTCGAGTATTTGGAAATACTTCAAAAATTTCAAAACTCTGATTTGGTTTCCGATGTTCTACGTGAAGAATTGCTTAAGAATGCGGAGTTAA
>JAGQZL010000295.1 GCA_020434915.1 Allomuricauda sp.
AGAATAGCGCCATAGGCCCACTTCACTATGGCTATAAAAGTGCGATACTTGTATTGTTCGGACTGATTGTTAGTTTGTTGTTCATGATGATGATATTGTTGTTGAGTCAGGGTTCCGATCTCACTTTTCATTATGGATATTAACGAAAGATCAGACCATTGCCAATTTCCTGGTTTTCCAGAGGTTTTGAAAGATCGATCAAGGATCCATTGATGACGGCATGGGTCAATGTACCGTCCTTTCCCAAAAAGAAGGTTGGGTTAACGCCCGGCCTTAAGCCAAATTCTTTTAATTCGAAATCCGGGTTGACCAAGTGCAATGGAGTTTTTGAAAAGATGGCATCCTCTCCAAAAGGAGTTTTAATGTATGCCACGCCATCCCGCAATAAGACCATGGGATCTTCAATGGTTTCTACTTCGGCCATTTTAGGTGGCACAATCTTGTACCCTTCTGCATTGAAAGTTTCAAAACCGTAAAAAGTGGAAAGGTCTCCTTGGTCGGCCACAGAGCCACGATAATAAAAATCGTTGTGGCCATTCAAGTCCACTTCGTTTCGGAAGATGCCTAAATCCAGAATATAGTCCTTGCCCAAAAGCTCATAGGTAACCCCCACAATTTTTAAATCGAACAGCTTACGGTCGTTATGGGGTATTTTTTCATAATCCTCAGTCGGAATACTTTTGT
The DNA here is from genome assembly GCA_020434915.1 of Allomuricauda sp. Lineage (GTDB taxonomy): Bacteria > Bacteroidota > Bacteroidia > Flavobacteriales > Flavobacteriaceae > Flagellimonas. Next base: position 685 of record JAGQZL010000295.1, read on the forward strand.
ACGTTTCTTTGGCAATGGTGTACAATGCCGAAAGTATGGAAACATAGTTTAGTTTGCGGATTTCCTGCTTTTCCGGGTCGTTTCGGTATCCTCCCGATTCAATCAGTATCAAGCTGGTGCCCCATTTGGCAATATTGTCACCAAAGGCGCGGGGCTCAAAATCATCGCTATATCTACCCACCTGCCCAGGGGCGTAATTTTGAATGATCTTGTTCATGTACACAATGACCTTCATGGCATTGGCCCGTATCTCATTGATGTCCTTTTCATAATTGAAGGCAGTGGCCAGATAGGAAATGGTAGCTGGTTTTTCTGTCAATTCCGCATTGTAATATTTGCTCTGGTCATGCAGGTTAAAACCAAAGGCGGCGTCCAAACTGTCCCGAAGACGCTTCAACGTCTGTCCTTCTGGCGACTGTAAACGCAGCGCATCCCTATTGATATCGATTCCCAAGGCATTTCTTCTAGTGAACACCTCTGCCCCATCTGGGTTGAGCATGGGTAAGAAATGCAACTTGAGGTTGGATAGGATTTCCTCCTTTTCCTCTTTGAAATCAGGGGCATCCAAAAAATTCAGGATATCAAAAACGGCCTGCGTCGCGGTAGGCTCATCCCCGTGCATTTGCGACCAAAGGAAAATATTGGTGTCCCCCGAGCCAATACTGATCAAATGTAGGTCTTTGCCCATGATGGACTCCCCCACTTTTTGCACTTCAAATTTCGGGTTGTTCTTTAATTGGTCGATCAATGGTTGAATTTCCGCATGCTTGATTCGTCTTTTTCCCAACGTCGGCTCTTTAAAGGTTTCATACGTTTCATACAACTGGGAAGTGAGTGCATCTTGCGCACTTACGGTAAGTGTCAGCAGGATGATTGCCAAAGGCATTAGTTTTTTGATCATCATTCTTATTTTGTTGGAACAGGTTTAAAATTAAGTTTTTTGGTGGCTTTTCGAACTTTTTCCACGAAATCCATGCCAGGGTCGGTTTTGGTGGTCCTGTACCCATCATCCACTTCCAGCCAAAGTTCATGACCTTCAAATTGTGTGTATTCCTGATGGCCGATCACATATTCAATGTCATATTTGGAAGCCAGATACTCCACCAAAAAGATATTGGCCTTCAGTTGTTTTTTTGTCAAGGGTAGTCCTTCCGTACCGCCAACGTTTTCAATACCAATGGCACAATGGTTCAAACCGATGGTATGTCTTGCCATGGTAGTTTCAGGCATTAAACGGTAAATGGTCCCATCCTGGTCCACCAAAAACTGGGAAGAAACGTTCAGGCCGCTCACGTTTACCAAGTCTGGCCGCCAATTGGGCAACGTGGAACGATTAAACGCTTCAAATGATTTTTTCAGGGAAGGAATGGCTGTCCAATGCAACACCACCATTTTTGGGGTGATTTCCGGGGTGTCCTGCTCCAGGCCATATCTAGTTGCCAGATATTCCTTGGTGAGCTCTTCCCGTTGTTCATCAAAGATGATGGGAATGTCCACAATTTCCTTTTTTGAAGCACAACTTCCCAACAGGGTTGCAAATAGTAGGATGAATCCAATTTTTTTCATTCAATGGTATTTAAGGTTGAATCTATGGGAACAGCGTAACAGATCATTAATCTTTTTTTACCCCACTCCCTCGCTTTTTTTACATCTTTTCCCATGTAAATGTCGATTCGGTTGCGCCAGCGCCAGTGCATTTTGTCCTTGACGTAGAACGTATCGGGGAAGGTATCGATTTTTACCATGGTATTGTGGGTCAGTCCCAGTTTTATGAGGTCTCGGGAAACCGCAATGCTTTTCATTCCAGGTTTTAGGGTATCTCCCCAAGCCGCAACGGATGGACTTATACTGTCGGTTTGCCAAAAAACGGAGTTATAGGCCGAGGCCGTAACCTCATGCCCATACCAGTCATACTTCTTGGTCTTGTCTTCAGAATCGCTGTTTTTGGTACAGCCTATCAAAAAAAGAGATGCTATGAGAATGGTCCGTATCACTTCAATTTATTTTCCAGTACCACAATATCCACATTGCCTTCACTCCATTTCTGACCCAATTCCTTTGGAATGGGCGAAAATACCAAGGTGAAGGAACTCAATACAATGTCTTTGTCCCCATCCCCATCCACATCGGAGGCATCCATCAAAAACCATCTACCGGCATTGGGTGCTGCAAGCACCTTGGTTTCAAAGTTGAACGTATCCTGATTTTTATTTTCCAGATAGACGAAGGTGTATTCGGCAAATTGGCCATAATCGGGAAAGGTGCTGATCAGTGCAAAGTCCAGATCGCCATCTTGATCATAATCATTGGAAACTACTCGGGTGGCACCATGCATGGGGTAAAAATAGGCTTCGGAAAAGGTGTTGTTCCCTTCGTTCAAAAAAATACGCATACCGTGATATGGTTTTTTTACAAACGAGATATCCGCATTGTCCCCATTCACGGTAATGATATCTTGCAAGCCATCCCCATTGTAGTCCACTAATTCAAACCAACTGGTGCCATACACGGGACTGAATTCCAGTACGTTCTTGGATTCGAACTCCAAATCATCCGTTTGATAAAAAATGGTGATGCTTTCGTTGCTCTGGGTCATCAAGGCCACAATATCCTTTCTACCATCGTTGTCCATATCCTTGGCGATGGTCCGAATGGCTCCCGGAAGGTTCAACAAGACTTCCTTG
>JAGQZL010000296.1 GCA_020434915.1 Allomuricauda sp.
TTAAGGGGAAGACCATTTTTATTCCGGGCAACCACGATTGGTACAGTAAAGGGCTTGAAGGTTTGGAACGGGAGGAAAAGTACATTCAGAAAGCATTGGATGACAAGGAAGTGTTCCAACCAGAAAATGGCTGTCCCATCGAGGAAATTGAAATTTCGGAGGATATCATGGTCATAGCCATAGACACGGAATGGTACCTGACCGATTGGGACAAACATCCCACTATGAATGACAAGTGTGAAATCAAAAGCCGAAGCCGCTTTTTTGAAGAATTGGAAGGACTGATAAAGAAAAATTTGGACAAGACCTTGGTCATTGCCTTGCACCATCCAATGTTCACCTATGGGACCCACGGAGGACAATTTTCGTTTGAACGGGGACTTTATCCGAGTGGGGGGAAAGTGCCATTGCCAGTGCTGGGTTCTGTGACCAATGTGCTTAGGAGGACTACTGGGGCATCCATTGAAGATTTGTCCAACAAGAAATATAACGAGCTCAAAAAACGAATCGTTACCCTTTCCCAATATTCCGACAAGGTAATTTTTGTCTCAGGACATGAGCATACATTACAGTACATCGAGGAATATGGAAAACCCCAGATAGTAAGCGGTGCAGGATCCAAAACAGGGGCTACACGGCTATTGAACGGAAGCAAGTTCTCCACAGGAAGAGGGGGTTTCGCTATTTTAAAAGTATACAAAGATGGGTCTTCAAGTGTAGATTATATTGGGGCGGATGCCCAATCGGAGGAGGTATTGTTCCACACCCAAGTATTGCCACCAAATAAAACCAATGAACCTGTAACCTTATCCGAGGATTTTCCACCCTATCAAATGGCCTCCATTTATACGGATGAGGAAGTTTCCAAAAGTGGGTTTTATAAATGGGTTTGGGGCGAGCGTTACCGAAAGTATTATGCTACCAAGGTTAAGGCACCTACCGTCCGATTGGATACCCTTTTTGGTGGATTGAAAGTGGTTAGAAAGGGAGGGGGAAACCAATCCAACTCACTACGTTTGGAAGACAACAAAGGGCGGCAGTTTGTAATGAGGGCTTTGGAGAAAAGTGCCGAACGCTACCTGCAGGCCATTGCCTTTCAAGATCAATACATCATAGGCCAGTTCAAAGGGACCTATACCGAAAAATTGTTGTTGGATCTATATACGGGGGCCCATCCATATGCGCCTTTCACGGTGGGCAGATTGTCTGATGCCGTGGGACTCTATCATACCAATCCCAAGTTGTACTACATCCCCAAACAAGCTGTGTTGGGGGAGTTCAATGTCGATTTTGGCAATGGGTTGTATATGATCGAGGAACATGTTTCCGAAGGTCATGATGACTTGGAAAGTTTTGGCAAGACCAAGAAAATTGAAAGCACCTACGACTTGATCAAAAAATTAAGGGAAGATGAGGAGTACAGCATCGACCAAAAAGAATATGTAAAGGCCCGTTTGTTCGATATCCTTATCGGGGACTGGGATCGTCATGTGGATCAATGGAGATGGGCAGAGTTCAAGACAAAGGATGGCAACAAAATTTTCAAACCCATCCCAAGGGACAGAGATCAAGTGTTTTCTCGATGGGGAGATGGCCTTGTGATGAACATTGGTTCCCGAACCATACCCCCGCTTCGTATTTTTGAAGGGTTTCACGAAAGGATCAAAAGTGTGAAAGGGTTTACCTCTTCGCCCAGAACTTTTGCCTTGGACATGGCGCTGCTTTCGCAATCCGATCTGGACATGTGGGAGGAGCAAGCCAGGTTTATCCAAGCAAATATTGACGAAAAGGTTATTGATGAGGCGTTTTTGGGATTTCCCGAAGAGGTAAGGGACGAAACCTTGGATAAAATCAAAACAGCCCTCTTGTCACGAAAAGACCATCTTGTGGAGACGGCCAAGGAATACTTCGCCATTATAAACAAGTACAGTGTGGTGACCGGGACTGATAAAGACGACTATTTCAATATAGTCTCGTTACCAAACGGCAATCTGGAAGTAAGGGGGTATCGCATCAAAGGAGGGGAAATGGCCGACATGTTCTTCAAAAAGGAATATGACCCGGAATATACCAAAGAGGTTTGGATCTATGGCTTGGACGATGATGATGTGTTCGATACAAACACTACAAATTCCAGAATACAAGTGCGTATTGTAGGTGGCCAGAACAATGATGTGTATAAAGTTTCTGAAGGTTCCAAAAATGTAAACATCTATGATTTTAAATCAAAGAAGAACACTTTTGATGAGACCTACGGTGGACAGGTAACCCTTTTGGATGATTATGATACCAATACGTACGATTTTTTAAAGATTAAGGCCAGCAACAATCAACTTTTGCCTGCCATGGGTTATAACCCGGATGACGGGTTTAGGATCGGGTTTACGGACACCTATACTTTTAATGGTTTTAGGCAGAATCCATTTACCCAGCAACATGTTTTCAATGCGGCATTCTATTTTGCCACCAATGGTTTTGATTTGGGGTATAAGGGCGAGTTTGCCCACATTTTCAACAATGTAAACCTAGAGTTGGATGCAAGGTTCACCAGCCCCAATTTTACCCAGAATTTCTTTGGGTTTGGAAATGAAACCATCAACAATGATGATGAGGAACCCCTTGGACTGAACTATAACCGTGTCCGATTGCGAACCTTAAGGTTTGCACCGTCCTTGGTCTGGAGAGGATATTTGGGCTCCAAAGTAAAATTGGGTGTTATTTACGAAGATATTGAGGTTGAAGAAACGGAGGATAGGTTCATCAACGAGTTCTATCTTGAAAACGGAGAGGAAAACCATCAGAATTTTGCCGGGGCCATTGCTGAATATAGTTATTCCAACACGGACAACGAAGCATATCCCACCATGGGCATGAGTTTCACGCTTCAGGGAGGGTACAAAACAAATCTGAAAGAATCCGGAAGGTCCTTCGGATATGTTGTGCCGGGCTTGACGATGGACTATAGGCTATCTTCCAATGGGAGGTTGGTGTTGGGAACCAAAGTCAAAGGGCATATCACCATAGGGGACGATTATGAATTTTACCAAGCAGCCAGCATTGGCGGAAACAATGGGTTAAGAGGATATCGATTCCAACGATTTACCGGAAAGTCGGCATTCTATCAAAATACCGATTTGCGCTATAGCTTTAGGGGACAACGAACAGGAATATTACCTGTAACCCCGGGGATTTATGCAGGATTTGATTATGGTCGTGTCTGGTATCCAGGAGATGCTTCCCGGAAATGGCACAATTCATACGGGGGTGGGTTCTTTTTGAACGGAGCAGATATCCTAACTGCTAATTTTGGACTTTTCGATAGTGACGATGGCCTCAGATTTGCCTTTGGACTGGGCTTTGGC
>JAGQZL010000297.1 GCA_020434915.1 Allomuricauda sp.
CAGATTCAAACGGCACATACTTTGGTTCTTCGGTACAAGACGTCACAACCAGTATCAATAAAAGTAGAACGGATAACCTCATTTCATTTATTTTCCTCAAAAGTAAGGAGAAATGGTACCTTTGCAACCTTATTTTATACCATGCGTTTACACCGTAATTTAGTTTTTGCCGTAATTGATGCCCTCCACATGATCTTTAATGAAGGGGAATATGCCGATAAGGTCATAGAAAAAGTGTTGAAGTACGACAAACGGTGGGGTGCCCGAGACCGTGCCTTTATTGCGGAAACCACCTATGACATTGTTCGTTGGAAACGCTTGTATACCGAAATAGCCGAGGCCCACGAGCCATATACACGACCACATTTATTCCGGTTGTTCGGGGTTTGGTGTGTTTTGAGGGGTATTAAACTACCCGATTGGAAACAGTTGGAAGGTACTCCCGAGCGAAGGATCAAAGGCCGCTTTGATGAGCTTTCCAAAATTAGAAAGTTTCGGGAATCCGTGCCGGACTGGATGGATGAACTGGGTGAAAAATCATTGGGTGCCGAACTTTGGACCAAGGAAATTGCCGCCCTCAACCAACAGGCCGAGGTTATTCTTAGAACCAACACCCTTCGAATTCCACGTCCACAATTAAAGGCTTTTTTGGAAAAAGAGGGTATAGAAACGGAGATTTTGAAAGGGTATCCAGATGCTCTCAAATTGAAGGAACGCAAAAATGTCTTTACCACGGAGGCTTTCAAAGATGGACTTTTTGAAGTTCAGGACGCCTCATCCCAGTTGGTAGCGCCCTATTTGGAAGTGGAGCCAGGCCAACGAGTGATCGATGCCTGTGCCGGTGCGGGAGGGAAAACCCTGCATTTGGCCTCCATGATGCAGAACAAGGGCCAGTTGATCGCTTTGGATATTTATGAGAGCAAACTGAAGAAACTAAAAGTGAGGGCAAGACGTAACGGTGTCCACAATGTGGAAACGCGAGTAATCGATTCCACCAAAGTGATTAAAAAACTGCATAACAGTGCGGACAGATTGTTATTGGATGCTCCTTGCTCCGGATTGGGTGTTATACGTCGCAATCCAGATTCCAAATGGAAGCTGGAACCTGAATTTATTGACCGTATCATGGGTGTTCAGCAGGAAATTCTTCAAAACTATAGCAAAATGGTCAAAAAAGGTGTGCAGATGGTCTATGCCACCTGTTCTATCCTTCCCCAGGAAAACACGGAACAGGTCAAAAAGTTTTTGGATTCTGAAAACGGCCAGGAATTCAAATTGGTCAGGGAGCGGAATGTATATGCTTCCGAGACAGGGTTTGATGGTTTCTACATGGCACTCATGACCAAAGCTTAAGGACATTTCGCTTGCCATCCTTTTAAGATTTGGCTACAACAACCATAGATTAGGCTACATCCCCCTCTTCATTTCAGGGCAACTTTGCTGTGTCAATTAATAACAATAAAAATTCAAAGAAAATGGACACAAAAAAAGTATGGTTGGTTACCGGAGCATCAAAAGGTTTGGGGTTGTCCCTGGTAAAAACATTGCTGAACCATGGGTATCGGGTAGCGGCTACTTCCAGAAGTTTGAAAGCCTTGGAAAGTGCCGTTGGTGGGCATAAAGATTTCCTCCCGCTTCAGGTAGATTTGATGAACGAAGAAAGTGTGGATTCTGGAATTGCAGAGGTATTGAACACATTTGGTCAACTTGATGTAGTGGTGAACAATGCCGGATATGGCCAAAATGGCACCTTGGAAGAAATTTCCGATCAGGAAGCGCGACAAAATTTTGACGTGAATGTGTTTGGGCTGTTGAACGTGGTTCGGAAAAGTATGCCCCATTTGAGGGAACAGCAATCGGGACACATTTTCAACATAGCTTCCGTGGCAGGACTGTTGGGGAATTTTCCGGGTTTTGGCATCTATTGCGCCACCAAATTTGCGGTGGTGGGTCTGACAGAGGCATTGTCCGCCGAAGCGGAATCGTTCGGTATTAAAACAACGGTGGTGTATCCGGGATATTTCCGCACCGAGTTCCTATCCGATGATTCCCTTAAACTGGCCAAAAATAGAATGGACATCTATGCCAAGGCGAGAGCGTCTGAACGTTTGCACAAGGAAGAGATTTCCGGGAACCAATTGGGAGATCCCGACAAGGCTGCGGAGGTGTTGATCCAGGTGGCCGAAAGTGAGAACCCTGCCCTCCATTTGTTTTTGGGAAGTGATGCCTACGGAATGGCCCGCCAAAAATTGGAAACCTTGGAAACGGCTTTGGAAACCAACAAGGAACTGAGCTATTCCACCGACTTTAAAAATTAATAAGTAATTTGAATATGGGGCAGGGTGAAGGCCTTGCCCCTTGAATCAAAATAAGTATGCACACCTTCAATACATTGAGTGAATTCCATAGGTTTTGCGGCTTGCCCAAACCTGAACATCCGCTGGTGAGTCTGGTGGATTATGGACAAGTGGAGTATCAAACCATCGGAAATCAAATTAGCTGGATGCAAAACTTCTACTCCATTGGGTTGAAACGGGATATACACGCCAAGGTGCGATATGGACAGCAGGAATACGATTTTGATGAGGGACTGCTGACGTTTATTGGCCCAAGACAGGTGCTTCAGTTTGAACTGTTACCTGCTGGGAAGAAACCATCCGGTTGGTTATTGCTCATACATCCTGATTTTTTGTGGAATACTCCTTTGGCCAAGAACATCAAAAATTATGAGTTTTTTGGCTATGCGATCAATGAGGCTCTTTTTCTTTCGGAAAAGGAAGAGCACACCATTACAGAAATTTTATTGAACATTCAGCAAGAATATCGGTCCAACATCGACAAATACAGTCAAAGTATTATAATTGCCCAGCTAGAATTATTGCTCAACTATGCAGAACGCTATTATCAAAGACAGTTTCTTACGAGAAAAATCAACAACCACGAGGTTTTGGTTCGGTTGGAGAATCTTCTCGACACCTATTTCAGCGGAGAGGAAGCCATTGACAAAGGAATACCCTCTGTCCAATTTGTAGCAGATACCCTGAATGTCTCTTCCAATTATTTGGGCGGGTTGCTCAAAGTGTTGACTGGGCAGAGTACCCAACAGCATATTCATGAAAAATTGATAGAGAAGGCCAAGGAGAAGTTATCGACCACCCAACTTTCGATAAGTGAGATAGCCTATACCTTGGGATTTGAACATTCCCAATCCTTTAGCAAGCTGTTCAAAAACAAGACGAAGCAATCACCTTTGGCATTTAGGGCTTCTTTTAATTAAACAGTTATATCAAGCCGAGTCGAGATTTCTGTTTAAAAGTTCTCGACTCCGCTCGAACTGACA
>JAGQZL010000298.1 GCA_020434915.1 Allomuricauda sp.
ACCAAATCAAAAGAAAAAAGCTACATGAACACATCAAAGTACATTGAATTTAAAAAGCAACGGGAGTTGGGTGAAATCCTTTCAGATACCTTTGGTTTTGTAAGGAACGAATTCAAACCTTTCTTTGGGACCCTACTTAAAATTGTGGGGCCCTATTTATTGGCCATGCTCCTATCCATGGGATTTTACATGTACACCATAGGTGATGTTTTTAACTTTAGTACAGTGAACTATGGTGATTCTTTCTCGCCCATCATCATGCTCCTTGCTGTTGGAGCCTTTCTTTTGAGTTCTTTGGCAACTTATGTACTTACACAAGGGACTGTTCTTCACTATATCAAATCCTATATAGAGCATAGTGGAGTTACCGATTATGAAGAAATCAAGAAAGGAGTATACCGTTCTTTTTGGCCCTTGATCGGATTGGGAATCCTAGTGGGGTTGTCCGTGGTCATCGGGGCTGTCTTCTGTCTTGTTCCCGGTATTTATTTGGCAGTACCCTTGTCGGTTTCATTTGCCATTCTGGTTTTCTTGAAAAAGGACACCATGGAGTCCTATCAATATAGCTTTACTCTGATCAAGGATAATTGGTGGATTACCTTTGCAACCTTGTTGGTTGTATATATCATTATAGCGATCGCCTCTTTTGCCTTCAATTTGCCAGCAAGCATTTATACATGGATGAAAATGGGAGTCTTTTCAGGTGAAATGGACATGGAGAACATGGATATCTTTAGTGACCCCGTTTACCTATTTCTGAATATCCTGAGTAGTTTGGTCAAGTATCTCATGAACATTATTTTCTTGGTGACCACATCACTCATCTTTTTCAACCTCAATGAAAAGAAAAATTTCACGGGTACGTATGAGCGGATAGAAAACTTGGGGAAATCGGAATAGTATTTATGCGTTACCTATCGGCCTTACTGTTCTCTTTGGTTTTTTGGACAAATTCTTTTGCCCAAAATGATTCCATTGTACGGTATGACACTTCGCAAATCCAGCCGCTGGAAATTACCCAAGGGGATTTACAGGACTATTTGGACGATGAAGCTTTTAACTATGAGGTGGTACAAGCCGAGGATAACTGGTGGGATGGTGTAAAAAATTGGTTCTATAATCTTATCCGAAGATTTTTTGAATGGATTTTTGGAGTGGACAGTGCTGCCGGCTATCTCGCAATTTTTCTGAAAATATTGCCTTATATCCTATTGGTCATCTTCTTATACCTTGTAGTCCGGTTTTTTATCAAGGTGAATACGCGCTCTTTGATTTACAATGAGAACAACCCCAACATGGTCCTCTTATCCGAGGAAGAGCGCATCTTAAGAACAGAGGATATACAGCAACTGATCAAAGATGCCCTTGAGGCCAAAAACTATCGCCTTGCTGTGCGGTACTACTACCTGTTCATCCTAAAATTGTTGTCGGATCGGGAATTGATCGCTTGGCAGCTTCAAAAAACCAATGACGATTACATGAGTGAACTATCCGGGAGCCATTTTAAAAATGATTTCAATCGGGCCACCCTCTTGTACGATTACATCTGGTATGGGGAATTTAATATTGACCAAGATGGGTATTCAAAAATAGAGCATGTATTTGCCTCCTTAAAAAATTCGATTATTGGGAATGCTTAAAAAAAGTTGGACATACCTGATCATTGGAATAGTTGCCGTTGGCGGTATTTTTCTTTTGGAATACAACAAGCCCAAACAATTGAATTGGTTTCCTTCCTATGTTTCCCATCACAAAATGCCCTATGGCACCTATGTTCTAAGCGACCTCATGGAAGGCTTTTTTCCAAACAGGATCACCCAAATCCATAAACCTCCTTTTGAATTACTCTCGCGAAACGATACTGTTGCAGGCACCTATTTCTTTGTGAATGGTTCTGTATCTTTTGAAGAAGCGGAACTCAATACACTGCTCAACTGGATTTCTGAAGGAAACAAGGTCTTTATTGCATCCGAAAGTTTTGAAAGTAAACTCCTGGATACCTTGCACTTGGCACAGACCAGCATCTACAATGATAACCAGTTGCAACCTACATTCTATCATCAGTTGGTGAATCCGCAACTCCGGAGTGAGGCCATTCCCTTTGAAAAGGACTATTACGAGATGGCCTTCGATAAAATTGACACCCTAAAAACCCTTGTCCTCGGAGAAGTACAAACAAAATCGGACAGCACGGAAATAGTGAAGAAATACATCAATGTCATAAAAATGCCCTTTGGAGATGGGGAAATCATCCTCTCCTCATTTCCCAAGGCTTTTACCAATTACTTTATCCTAAAGGATAAAAACAGGAACTATACCGCTGGACTTCTTTCCTATTTGGATGATGACGGACAGATTCTTATGGACAATTTCCATAAATCCGGAAAGTCATTTTATACCTCTCCCATGTATTTGTTCCTGAATACCAAAGAATTAAAATGGGCCTATTATCTAGCCTTGATAGGGGCTTTGATCTATGTAATCTTTGAAGGTAAGCGTAAACAACGGGCCATCCCCATAGTAGCGCCCCTTAAGAACCAGACCTTGGCATTTACCAGGACCATTGCCAATATGTATTATGAAAAAAAAGAGCAGAAACAGATTACCGAACATAAAATCGATTATTTTTTGGAATACATTAGGACAAGGCTGCACCTCCCTACCCAAAAATTGGATCAAGCATTTTTGACCGCCTTGGCCCTGCGTAGTAATAATTCCTTGGAAGATGTTGAGTCCTTGTTCGGATTGATTGCAACACTGCATTCCAAAACCCAAATCTTGGACACTGAATTGGAAAACTTGAACAAAAAAATAGAAGCATTTAAAGCACACGTAGATGGAAAACAATGATTTGAACTTTGGCAACAGGGTCCCTTTGGATGAACTCCGAAATACCGTTGAGCAAATAAAAATGGAACTGGCCCAAGTGATCGTAGGGCAAAAAGATTTTGTGGAACTCCTCATTGTCTCCATTTTGGCAAATGGCCATGCACTGATCGAAGGTGTCCCCGGTATTGCCAAGACCATAACCGCCAAATTGTTTGCCAAGACCTTAAAAACGGACTTCAGCCGCATCCAGTTTACCCCAGATCTAATGCCCAGTGATATTTTAGGAACTTCGGTCTTCAATGTGAAAACTTCGGAATTCGAGTTTAAAAAAGGCCCCATATTTTCGAACATCATCCTGATAGACGAGATCAACAGGGCCCCGGCAAAAACCCAGGCCGCCCTTTTTGAGACCATGGAGGAGCGACAGGCTACCATTGACGGCAAAACCTATAAAATGGATGAACCGTTCATGGTCTTGGCCACACAGAACCCCATTGAACAAGAAGGCA
>JAGQZL010000299.1 GCA_020434915.1 Allomuricauda sp.
AAGGGTGTATTCCAGCGTTTTTGGGTTGTTGGATGAAAAATCAAAAATATAGGGGGTTCCTTTTAGGAAATCGCCAAATAAGGGATGGATGGGAACGCCATTAAGGTTGAGGGGGTAGTACATAGGCAAAATGTAGCGTAAAGATGTAAACTGTAAAATTGTAGAAAATATATGTAATCCAAGGATATGCCAAACATCATTTTAATGATTTGTTTGGAATCATTTCTTAATTCGTTTTTGAATTTCCCCTCTCTTGATCACGGTATTGATTTCCAGAGTGTTGCTTATAGCCTCCAAGGGGTTCTTATCAAGTAACACCAAGTTTGCAATTTTCCCTTTCTCAATGGAACCCAAACTGTCTTGGGCATGCATCATTTTGGCTGCATTCAAGGTTCCCATTTTAATGATCTCCAATGGGTCCATTCCACCTAGTTCAAACAATTGCATTTCTTCGTGCAAGCTATAACCGGGAAAAACAAAAGGACCGGTATCCGTTCCCAAGGCGAAGAGGATACCTTTTTCATACAATGCTTTGATGTCATGCACCTGAAAGGAGGCAATGTCCTTGAGCTCTATTTCCTCCTTTTGAAAAAAATCTTTCCAAAAGCTGATATTGTCATTGGAGCGTGCTATGTAACCTGGATCATTGGCTTTGGACAGATCTTCTTCATCAAATACCCTTTCCCGGCGAACAGCTTCCACCCAATCTGGATACAACGGGTACAAGAACCCTTTGTCTATCATCAATGTTGTGATAAATGAAGGTTTTTGTCGGTATAGCTTGTTCAATAACAAGGTGTCTTTCTGAAAGTCGAGGTCAATACCGGTCCAATGGACCAGATTCTGGATACCTGCATCCAGTGCCATTTCCAATTCGATATTATCGCTTACATGGGCAAAAACCTCTGTTCCATTCTTGGTTGCCTCTTTTTGAACCTTATTGATAAAGTCTTGTGGCATTCGTTCTACCCACGGCGGATGCGGTCCATCTTCTATGGTGAGCTTGATTCCGACGTTGGGGTACTGTGAAACTTCTTTGACCAAGGCTTCAATTTGAAGCGTATCCTTTAATAGAAAAACGGTTTTGCCATCTACCCAATTCCCTTGATAGGTCTTTACGGGATGCCTTCCTTCCATGGTAAAGTGCTGACTAGTATGAAAAACGAAGGGGGCTGGAATGGAATCCTGGTTTCCATGGGCCCGCATGGCGGTGTAATATTCGTTGGTGCACAAACTTCCGCCGGTAATGAGGATGGAGGTAACCCCGTAGTGCACGAATTTGGGAAAGTCCCTTTCAAAATCGCCGATATGGACATGACAGTCAAACAGTCCGGGAATGAGGTATTTTCCCGTTCCGTCGATATGGTTTACCGCATCTTCAACAGATACCGTATCAATGGCAATTATTTTCCCATCCCGAATACCAACGGTTACATTGGATTGTAGCGGCTTTCCGGTTCCGTCAATCAGGTTGACATTTGAAATCACCAAATCAAATTGCTCTGACTCCTTGTTGGTGCAACCTACAAGGAACAAAAAAAATGCAATAGAGGCTATTTTTTTCATGTACGTTCAATGATCAAGAACAATAGGGGAATGACTTTTTTCAATGCTTGAAATACACCGATGACTTTTTGTCGCCGGACGAAGGTAAGTTACTGTTTTCTAATGAGAAACAAGCATAAATAACCCAATATCGGACTTGGGTCGCAAAAGACAATGGGTATAAAAAAAAGAAAGTGGAAATGGTAGAAAATCCTATATCTTCTTCATTTGCTGCTGCATCATCTTGATCTGCTCGGTCAGCATATTATTCTTGTCCAATTTCTTGGCTTCCTGCAACAATTGAGTGGCCTCTCGTTTTCTGCGTTTTTGCATGGCAATCCCTGCCAAGCTCAATTTGGTCATGGCTACGTCATAATCCATGGTCAATCCAAATTTTAGGGCCTTTTTGAAGTATTTTTCCGCTTGGGTCAGGTTTTTTTGGGAGTAGATGATACCGTGTAGGTAGTTAAAATATCCTTGTTGCTTCTTGATAAGGGCAGCGGAAGGGTTTTTGATCTTGTCCAGCCACTTTTGGGTACCTTCCAAATTTTGTTTCCTCATTTGTAAAAAAGCCAAAAGAATGAACTCGTTCCTAAAATAAAGGAAGATAAATACAAGGGAGAGCAAGATCAGGGCAATACCGTTGCCAATGTTGCCTTCCACGAACTGATAAACGGCATAAGCAATGATAAGACCTGCAATTACGAGCTTGATATTTTTATTGAACATAGTATGTGGCTATTTTTACCTTGGGTTAAGAGGAGGCAAAAGTACTAAAAACTAATTTAAATATTTTTGCCAAGGGCTTGTCAAAGTAAAAAGTCTTCGTATATTTGCGCCCAGAA
Organism: Allomuricauda sp.; assembly: GCA_020434915.1. Taxonomy (GTDB): domain Bacteria; phylum Bacteroidota; class Bacteroidia; order Flavobacteriales; family Flavobacteriaceae; genus Flagellimonas. Next base: position 2,391 of record JAGQZL010000299.1, read on the forward strand.
TTTTCCGGGGACCAGTATTTTCCCGTCAACAATATAGATAAAACAATTTCGCAATGAAAAGAACGTATCAGCCGTCAAAAAGGAAGAGAAGAAACAAACATGGTTTTAGAGAGCGCATGGCGACTGCCAATGGTAGAAAAGTTCTTGCGAGAAGAAGGGCCAAGGGAAGAAAAAGATTGACTGTATCCTCTGAGCCAAGACATAAAAAATAATGATAGTTTTCAAAATTTAAATTAAAGGTGTTACTTTTCTAGGTAACACCTTTTTTTTGATATAACCACAAATAACGAGTAACACCAACGAGAATGCCCAAAAGAAAAGATTTAAATTCCATTTTGATTATTGGTTCTGGCCCCATCATCATTGGTCAGGCATGTGAGTTCGATTATTCAGGTTCCCAGGCACTTCGATCGCTACGCGAAGATGGCATCGAGACCATCTTGATCAACAGCAACCCCGCTACGATCATGACCGATCCCGCCATGGCAGATCATGTATACCTGAAACCATTGACGACAAAATCAATAGTTGAGATCCTAAAAAATCACCCAAACATCGATGCCGTACTTCCTACCATGGGCGGTCAGACTGCCTTGAACCTTTGTATTGAAGCGGATGAAAAAGGTATTTGGGAGGATTTTGGAGTGGAGATCATCGGGGTGGACATTGATGCCATCAACATTACGGAGGACCGTGAGAAGTTCAGGGAGTTGATGTTGAAAATTGGTATCGGGATGCCTCCCCAAGCTTCGGCAACTTCCTTTTTGAAAGGGAAGGAAATTGCCCAGGAATTTGGTTTCCCCTTGGTAATCCGAGCTTCGTTTACCCTAGGTGGAGCCGGTGCGGCCATCGTGTACGATCCTGAGGATTTTGATGAGTTGTTGAGTAGGGGATTGGAAGTTTCTCCCATCCA
>JAGQZL010000029.1 GCA_020434915.1 Allomuricauda sp.
AATCAGGCTATATCTCCCAGGAACAAGTGGTACACCTGATCAAAATTGGTGAAAAACGATTTACCGACTTTTTGAACAAACCATATTTGCAAGGCGTCCAAGTAACCCCTGTCATCAAACATTATAAGGTGTTCAGCGAAGTAAACGAGATAGCCGAAAAGCATAAGGTTGACCTAATCGTCATGGGATCCCATGGAGCCGATGGCCTACAGGAAATCTTTATTGGATCCAATACCGAGCGCGTGGTTCGCACCTCTGATGTTCCTGTATTGGTCATCAAGGGCGATTCCGAAAATTTTAAACCTAAAAACTTTGTGTTCGCCAGCGACTTTGAGGAAGAAAGTATTCCTGCCCTTAAAAAAGCAAAAGAGATGGCAGACCTCCTTAAATCCAAATTGCACTTGGTATACATAAATACCCCTGGCGATGAATTTTTGAGCACTGGGGATGCCTACACCAAGATTTCCAAGTTTCTGGATGCCGCAGGCGTAGGTGTGGAAGTCGAGATTTACAATGATTACACCGTGGAGAAAGGTGTACTCAATTTCAGCGATAAAGTATCTGCCGATTTGATTGGAATCCCAACCCATGGCAGAAGGGGTCTATCACACTTCTTTATGGGAAGTATCGGAGAAGACATTGCAAATCACTCCGAAGCTCCTGTGATGACCTTTAAAATCTGATGGATTGCATTTTTGATTGGTTTCATGCGATTCAAAAAAGGGGACAATTTTAAAAATTGTCCCCTTTTTTCTTTTCAACTATTCGAAAGTCCTATCCGTGAAATCGTTGGTAAGCGGCTTTCTCCAACTCTTCCCTATGATCGGGATGCGCTATGGAGATCAATGCTTTGGCCCGCTGTTGAAGGTTCTTCCCAAAAAGGTTCACCACCCCATATTCCGTAGCCACGTAGTGCATATGGGCCCGTGTGGTGGTCACCCCGGCACCTTGTTTTAAAAATGGCACTATCTTGGAAACCCCTTTTTTTGTGGTAGATGACATGGCGATGATTGGTTTTCCTCCCGGTGAAAGGGATGCCCCGCGCATAAAATCCATTTGGCCTCCCACACCTGAAAACTGATAGCCCCCAATGGTATCCGCACAAACCTGACCGGTAAGGTCAAGTTCTATGGCACTGTTGATCGCAGTGGCTTTAGGGTTTCTTCGGATTCTGGCCGTGTCGTTGGTATAACCGGAATCCCTAAAATCGCAAATGGGATTATCATCAATGAAATCATATAGTTTTCGGGAGCCCACTGCAAAACAAGCCACAATCTTACCCCGCTTTACCGATTTTTCCTTCCCGTTGATAACACCACTCTCCAACAGGGGCAATACCCCATCGGAAAACATTTCGGTATGGATTCCCAAGTTCTTATGGTTCCCTAAGTTGGAAAGTACCGCATTGGGAATGTTCCCGATTCCCATTTGCAAGGTAGCCCCATCCTCTATCAAGGAGGCCACGTGCCTGCCTATCTCGTGCTCCACGTCGGATATTTCGGTCGGATTGTGCTCATGGATGTGCCTATCCACCTCTATGGCATAGGTTATTTCATCAATATGTACAATCCCCGTACCATGTGTTCGAGGTACTTGGGGGTTGATCTGTGCCACAATCTTTTTGGCCGTCCGAACAGCTGGCAATGCTACATCCACCGATACCCCAAGGGAGCAGTACCCATGTTTGTCCGGCGGGGAAACTTGCACAAATGCCACATCCAATGGAAGGTACTCATCCGCAAACAACCATGGTATTTCACTTAGAAAAACTGGGATGTAATCGCCCATGGACGTGTTTACAAAATTCCTCACATTGCCTCCCACAAAACAAGCGTTCAGCGTAAAGGCATCGCAATACGGTTTTCTGGTATACTTCGCATCTCCTTCGGTATGGATGGAAATGATCTCTACATTTTCAAGTTCTTCGTGCCGTTCACATAAGGCATCGATCAATTCATTTGGGGTCATGGCCGCCCCTTGGAAAAAAACCCGGTCTCCTGATTTAACAATCCCTACCGCTTCTTCCGCTGATGTAATTTTCATTATGGATTTGATTTTTTATGGTTGATGGCACTCAATGGTCGCTGTTACCGAATTGCCTGGCGCAGGTTTTGGAGACACATACGGAATCCCCAATCCCAAGCCGCGTACAATAAACAAAATACCAATGATCACCACAAATACTGGAATCAGTTTTTGAATCTTAAATTTTAGTGAGTTACTGAAAAGGCCTTTGGAGTATACCACTGCCGACATTAACGGAACGGTACCTAATCCAAACAACATCATATATAGTCCACCTTGTAATGGATTTCCCATGGCTACGGCCCCTAAAAGTGCCATGTAAACCAGTCCGCAGGGCAAAAAACCATTCAAAAAACCAATGGTCAAGAAGGCATCGGGTGTCTTTTTCTTGAGTTCTGCTCCCAACTTGGATTTTACCTTTCCCAAAATGGAATAGATAGGTGTCAGTATTCTATGCCCGTTCAAATATTTGGCAGGGATAAGCACTAATAAAATCATCAACACCCCTATCCCAATGGACAGTTTTTGCTGTACTCCAAACAAGGACAATCCTTTTCCCAAAAAACCGAAAAGGACACCAATGACCCCATAGGCCAAAAGTCTTCCTGCATGGTAAATAAAGAGCTGCGTGGTTTTCCTTGCATTGTTCTCTCGATCCAAAGGCAACATAAAGGCAATGGGGCCACACATGCCTAAACAGTGCAGACTTCCCAATAGTCCGAGTACCAATGCCGAAGATAACATGACTAGTAAATCAGTTTCTCTTTATGCAAAAATGGCTTACCTTCATACTGCCATTTTACGGTAAGGTCCCATCGACCGTCTACCAAGCGATCGTCAGGTATGAGCAAATGTGTATTGGACAAACTTATAGGAAAGTCGGTATCCAAATGCTTGTTAGACGGTCTGTATAGGGACACTGTACCTTTAATTTTCTTGGGGTCAAATTGCTCTGGAAAATGTATGACCAAACCTTCGTCCGTTTTTTCAACAGTAAGGTTGGCGTTCATTTCCGTGGCGGATTTTGAAGCATCAATATCTTGCTGATAGGATAATTCCTTTTTATAATATTCTTCCGTCACCAAATCGTGGTTGGCCCTATCATCCGTGCTCATCCGGAACACGAAATACATGATAAAGGCTATAAAGCCAATAAATGCCAACACGATGCCTGTTCCCCAATTTATCTTCATTTCTATCTTTCTTTAATTATAACTCCTTGGTGCCAAAAACTGGGTTATGGTGGTCTCGATCAACTTATCCCCACTGTACACCCCAATTTTGAGCTTGTCCTTGTCCCCTGTCAAAGCTGATGCATTGATCTCAATGAACAGGGTTCCTTCAGCAAGTTCTTCGGCCGGCACCGTAAAGGTATCTTGGGATACCATTATGATTTTACCGTTGTGGGACAACAATTTGAACGAAACATTTTCTATATCCTTGGCTGTCTTGTTCACCAATTTATAGGTGTATACGTTGCTGATAATGTTGTTGTCCTTACGTTCATATAGTTGACCTGGCAATCGGAGTACATTGGCCTCCACTTCGTTACGCATGAACAACATTCCTATCAAGATTCCCACCAACACTACCAAAACGGCGGTATACCCTTTCATACGTGCCGTGAACTTGAACTTGGTGTTGTGATTGATTTCATCTTCACTTGCATAGCGAATCAACCCCCTAGGTTTGTTGATACTGTCCATAATGTGATCGCACTCATCTATACAGGCGGTACAGTTCACACATTCCAGTTGGGTTCCGTTTCGTATGTCGATACCCGTGGGGCATACATGCACACATTGGGAACAATCAATACAATCACCATGACCAAGAGCGTCCCGATCTTCGTTCTTCCTGAATTTTTTTCGGCCGTTTTCACCTTCACCACGTTTGTGGTCATAGGCCACCACTATGGACTTGTTATCCAAAAGCACTCCTTGCAACCTTCCGTAAGGGCAGGCAATGATACACACCTGCTCACGGAACCAAGCAAAGATGAAGTAGAACACCCCGGTGAAAATCAACAATGGGACCATTGTACCCAAGTGTGCCATGGGGCCATCGGTTATGTAGGCCAACAACTGGTCACTACCGATCAAATAGGCCAAAAAGATGTTCGCAATAAAGAATGAAATGATGAAAAATATACTCCATTTCAACAGTCTTTTTCGAATCTTTTTACCATCCCATGGCGCTTTGGCCAATCGCATTTGAGCACCTCGATCCCCATCGATCCAAAACTCGATGCGGCGGAACACCATCTCCAGAAATATGGTCTGGGGACACATCCATCCACAAAAGATACGGCCGTAAGCCACCGTAAACAATGCGATGAAAATAACCCCGATGATCATGGATATCACCACCAAGTGAAAATCCTGGGGCCAAAAAGGGAATCCAAAAATATTGAACCGCCTATCCAGCACATTGAACAACAGGAACTGGTGTCCGTTGATCTTGACAAAGGGGGCCGCTATTAGAAACAACAGCAAAAAATAACTTACATATGTTCGATAGTTAAAATATTTCCCACTTGGTTTTTTGGGGAATATCCAATTCCTCTTTCCTTCTTTTGTGATTGTGCCTATGGAATCCCTAAAGTTCTCTTCCATTGCAATTTTTGTGGTTTATGTATAAAAAATGTCGACCATGTCCTATGTGGACTAGTTCATGGCCACCTCAGTGGAATCCGAAACTTGTTCCATTGCTGGGGTTTCAGGTTCCGTTTCGGTAGGTTGTGTTGCCGGAGCATCCGGGTCTACCCAAATATCACCTTGTGGTTCTTTTGGGTTTGCCGGAGTTGTTCCGCCCAGCGTGAGCACATAACTGGCCACTTGTGCCATTTCAACAGGCTTTAGAGTCTGTTTCCAGGCCACCATACCCTTGCCATCACGTCCTCCTTCGGAAATGGTATTGAAGACATTTTTGATACCTCCGCCCAAGATCCAATATTCATCGGTAAGGTTCGGACCAATTCCGCCACCACCATCTGCCATGTGACAGGCCACACAGTTGGCTTGGAATATTTTTTCGCCCGCACTCAGGTCAGCTGCTTCCGATAGGAACTCTACCGTATTCACATCCACCAAATCCTTGGCTGTTTTCTTATATTCCTCAATGGCAATTTTGGCTGCCGCCACTTCTTGTTCGTATTCCAGCTTCTGGTCGTAATCGCCGGCAATATGGAAACGCACCAAATAAACGGCTGCAAAGATGATGGTACCGTAGAACAGGTATACCCACCATGGAGGGAGTACATTGTCCAGTTCGCGGATTCCGTCATAGTTGTGGTCCAGAACAATCTCACCTTCACGTTCAATAGAACGGCTTCTGGTAAGTCGCTTCATGATACCTTGTGCCCATTTCCACTCGTATTTTTTACTCTTGGCGGCCAAGTACCTTTCCTTTCCTTCTTCGGAAAGTGTTTGGAACATGATATTCTCAATGGAAGCAAGAATGACTTCTATGGCAATGAGAATCATCAATACCATCAGCATAAAAAACTGTGTAATGGGATATTCGATGATTGCTGGCTTGTCACCAGAGTCTATAAAGTATTCCATCAATCCGAAAATCAAAAAGAATAATACGGGTACGCGTATCCACCAGGGTGTTCTTGTGCTCATAATTTATTGATTGTTTTGTTGATCGTTGTTATCCAATGGAAGTTCTCCCATCTCCTTGATGTGTTCCTTGGTTGCAGTGAGCACCCACCAGAACAGCAGAATAAAAAAGACAAAGAAGATGAGCAGGGAAATCATGGGGTAGTTTGCTACCCCATCGATGGTTTCCATATGTTCCTTTACAAATTTCAACATGGTTATTTGTTTTGTGATATGGTTTCTTCAGTATTCTTGATCTTGATATCGGTGCCCAAGCGTTGCAGATAAGCAATCAACGACACGATTTCACGGTCTCTCATTTCCACGAACTCTTCCCCATTTTCCGCGGCATATTTTTTATCCGCTTCGTAGGTTTTCACAAACTCTGGGTCCGAGTATAGGTTTTTCTCGATCATCTCTGCCTGTGCGGCCATGGATGCCGGTGCATTGGCAATATCCTCATCTGTATAGGGGACACCCAATTTTACCATTGTTCTCATTTTAGCCTGTACACCACTTCGATCATGTTCGTCCCGCACCAACCATTCATATGACGGCATAATAGATCCAGCCGAAGTACTTTGTGGATCGTACATATGGTTCAAGTGCCAGTTATCGGAATACTTACCTCCCACTCGAAGCAAATCGGGTCCGGTACGTTTACTACCCCATAGGAATGGGTGATCGTACACATACTCCCCTGCCTTGGCATATTCCCCATAACGCTCCACTTCACTTCGGAACGGTCTGATCATTTGGGAGTGACATCCTACACAACCTTCACGAATGTAAAGATCACGTCCTTCCAACTCCAATGGGGTATATGGTTTTACACTGGATATGGTTGGTATGTTGGATTTCACCAAAATAGTCGGGATAATCTGAACAATACCTCCTACCAAAATGGCAACGGTAGCCAAGATGGTCAACTGTACCGGTTTTCTTTCCAACCAGTTATGGAACGTTTCACCAGCCACACGTCTTTTGGACACCCTGGTCAATGCGGGAGCCTCGGCCAATTCATCCTCGACCCTACTACCGGCTCTGATGGTCATCACCACATTATACAGCAATACAAACATTCCAAGTATGTAAAGGCTACCTCCAATGGCCCTCATCCAATACATGGGGATGATCTGGGTAACGGTCTCCAAGAAGTTACCGTACACCAAGGTACCATCTGGGTTGAAATCTTTCCACATCAAGGCTTGGGTAAACCCGGCCACATACATTGGGAGTGCATAGAGTACAATTCCCAAGGTGCCGATCCAGAAGTGGAAGTTGGCCAATCCTTTGGAGTGCAAATCCGTTTTGAACATTCTGGGCACCAACCAGTAGATCATACCGAAGGTAAGGAACCCGTTCCAGGCCAAGGCACCAACGTGTACGTGGGCAATGATCCAGTCACTAAAGTGGGCTATGGCATTTACGTTTTTCAAGGAAAGCATGGGACCTTCAAAAGTGGCCATACCATAACCTGTAATGGCTACCACCATAAACTTCAAGGTTGCATCGCTTCTTACCTTGTCCCAAACCCCACGAAGGGTCAAAAGTCCATTGATCATACCACCCCAAGAAGGTGCTATCAACATGACGGAGAACACTACCCCAAGGTTCTGTGCCCAGTCTGGCAAGGCAGAATATAACAAGTGGTGAGGTCCAGCCCAGATGTAGATAAAAATCAACGACCAAAAGTGGACAATGGATAGTCTATAGGAATAAACGGGCCTGTTTGCCGCTTTGGGCACAAAGTAGTACATCAACCCCAAGAAAGGTGTTGTCAAGAAAAATGCCACCGCATTGTGACCATACCACCACTGTACCAAGGCATCTTGCACCCCTGCGTACACCGAATAACTTTTTAGGGCAGATACCGGAAGCTCCAAGCTATTGAAAATATGCAGTACCGCTACGGTAACAAACGTGGCCAAATAGAACCAAATGGCCACATACAAGTGTCGTTGCCTTCTTTTTAAAATGGTCCCGATCATGTTCCAACCAAATACTACCCAGACTACTGCAATGGCAAGGTCTATGGGCCATTCCAATTCTGCGTATTCCTTGGATGTGGTGTAGCCCAACGGCAAGGTCAACGCCGCGGCCACAATGATCAGCTGCCAACCCCAAAAATTGATGTTGCTCAGCGCGTCACTGAACATCCTTGTTTTGAGCAAGCGTTGGAGTGAGTAGTAGACCCCTGCAAAAATGGCGTTACCCACAAAAGCAAAGATCACCGCATTGGTGTGCAGTGGACGCAAACGTCCAAAACTCAACCAAGGGATACCCTCCGTAACATTTGGGAATAAAAACATGAAGGCCAACAAAAGGCCTACCGACATACCCACTACGCCCCATAAAATGGTAGCGTATAAGAACTTTTGCACGATTTTGTTATCGTAGCGGAACTGTTGTATTTCCATATTTATTGGTTTGTACTATTCTTGTTTGATTTTTGATTATTCTTGGTAGATTTTTTTTCGTCCTTGACCACTTCGTCCTCAAACAGCATACGGACCGAGGGCGTGTACGTATCATCGTACTGGCCACTCTTAACCGAAAGAACAAAGGCTGCAAAAAAGGCCACGGCCACAGTAATACTAATGGCCAACAACACATAAATAACACTCATACCTGCCTTAATTTGAGGGTAAAACTACTCCTATGGTCTACTTCAAAATATGACTTAAGTCACATTTCTATTATTTTTTTAATTTTTTCCCAAAAAAATTGGTCGCCACCGTTGTGAACACCACAATACTTATGGAACTCAACGGCATCAAAATGGCCGCAATCACTGGCTGCAACTGGCCTGTTACCGCAAAGTACAGTCCAATGATATTATAGCACAATGAAAGTAAGAAACTCATTTTGATTATCTGCACAGATTTCTTGGACAATCTGATGAAATCCGGCAATAATGTTAGCTTGGATGCATCCAAAATGGCATCACAGGCGGGTGAAAACACGTTGATGTTCTCCGAAACCGCCACTCCCACATCACTTTGAGCCAATGCCCCGGCATCATTTAACCCATCACCCACCATCAAGACACGGTGCTCTTTTTGGAGTTCTTGGATATAGTCCAGCTTATCTTCGGGTCTTTGGTTAAACAGCATGGCTGTTTTTTCCGGAAGCACTTTTTGCAATTGTCCGCGTTCCCCATCATTGTCCCCGGAAAGAATTCCCAGGGCATAATCCTTTCCGAGTTCCTCAAAAATGTCTCCGATTCCATCCCTGTAGGTGTTCTTGAAAACAAACCTTCCTTTTACATCTTCATCCGCACTTACATACACAACGGTACTTGTCAGGGAATTGGATTGCTCCTTTCCCACATAGGCCGCGGAACCCACTTTAATGGTATGCTGTTTCACCCGGCCTTCAATACCTTTTCCTGTGTGTTCCTGAAACTCGTCCAACGTCATAATCTCATTGGATTTCAAAATATGGTAGAGGGATCGGCTCAATGGGTGGTTGGAAGCTCTCAAGGTTGTTTTCAAAAGTGCCGTTTCCTGCGCCGTCAATTCCATCCCTTCATAATAAATGGCATCTTTTTGGTTGGTGGTCAGGGTGCCTGTCTTATCAAAAATAGCGGTGTCTATTTTGGACAATCGCTCTATCACGTTTGAATTCTTAAGGTAGAATTTATGCTTCCCAAATATGCGCAGCATGTTGCCCAAGGTAAATGGAGCAGCCAAGGCAATGGCACATGGGCAGGCAATGATCAACACCGAAGTAAAGACATTGAGCGCCATACTGGAATCATAAACCAACCAATAAATGGTGGCCAATGTGGCAATGGTCAAAACGGCAATGGTAAAGCGTTTCCCAATGCTATCCGTCAGCGATTGGAAATGACTCACCTTGTCCTTGGAAAAAACGGAATTGCCCCAAAGTTGGGTCAAATAGCTTTGGGAAACTGTTTTGAGCACCTCTACCTCCAACACATCTCCCAATTGTTTTCCTCCGGCGAACAATTTTTCACCAGATTCCCTAAAAACAGCTTCCGATTCACCGGTAACAAAACTGTAATCGATTTCGGCAGTTCCCTTGATCAATATGGAATCCACAGGAATGATTTCATGACTTCGAATCAGAATACGATCACCAACATCAATGTTGTAGATCTGTACATTTTCCTCCTCCCCATTTTTCTTTAGACGTGTAACTGCTATGGGGAAATAGGATTTATAATCCCTTTCAAACGAGAGGTAGGCATAGGTCCGTTGCTGGAAAAATTTTCCGAGCAACAGAAAGAAAACCAATCCCGTTAAACTATCAAAAAAGCCAGAACCAAGATCTAAAACAATATCAACCGTACTCCTCACAAACAGGGTGAGAATCCCCAAGGCTATGGGTACATCTATATTCAACAATTTGGAACGGATCCCTTTGTAGGCCGATATAAAATAATCCTGTCCTGCATAGAACACCACAGGAAGCGAAAAGGCGAACATCAGCCAGCGAAAGACAACCTTGTATTGTTCCAACCAGAATTCCTCCACTTCAAAATACTCTGGAAAGGAAAACAGCATCACATTCCCAAAGGCAAATCCCGCAACCCCCAGCTTGTAGATCAGGGAGCGATCCACTTTGTTCCCTTTTTTGTTGTACTCCTCCAAAGAGATGTAGGGCTCATACCCAATGCTCCCCAATAACAGCACCAATGCTTTGAGTGAAAAATCCTGGGTCTTGTAGGTGACCCGGATGGTCTTCTTGGGAAAGTCTACTTGGGAAACGGTGACGGCAGGGTGCAGTCGGTTCAAGTTTTCCAACACCCAGATACAGGAACTACAATGAATGGTTGGGATGCTCAGACTTACCACCTGCACCCCTTCCTCATTAAACTCCACCAACCGTTCCACGATTTCCTGGTTGTCCAAAAAATCGTATTTCTTGCGAATTTCGCTAGGTGTGGTCCCGGCTTTGGCCTCTATTTCATAATAGGTGGAGAGCCCGTTGGACGTAAAGATTTCGTAAACGGTCTTGCAACCATTGCAACAAAAATCCTTATCATCAAACCGTACCCCATTCTTACCGCATTCATCGCCACAGTGATAACAGGTTGAGTCTGCCATTTACATTTGCTTTACCTGACGCAAATTTGAGATAGTCTGCTCCTTAAAAATATGATATTTATCAGTAAATTGTGGGCACTTAACCATTAAATTTGTCCAATCAGGTAAACTAATCAGTTATGGAAAGCAGGTGTGAAAATTGTATCATCCGACAATTCAATTCGTTGCGGGCCATGAGCAAGGAGGAATTGAAACATGTATCCGATTCCAAAATCACAAAGACCGTAAAAAAAGGTGAGCCCATTTTTGAAGAAGGCGACAAACTCAACGGGGTCTATTGTGTTCGTAACGGTATTTCCAAACTTTCCAAACTGAGCGCCAACGGCAAGGACCAAATCGTTAAGCTGGCCACCAAAGGCGAGGTACTGGGCCAACGCTCCGTAATTGCCGAGGAAACCACCAATCTCTCCGCGATTGCCGTTCAGGACATGGAGGTTTGTTTCATTCCAAAAGAGAGCATTACGAACACCCTTCAAAAAAATCCCAATTTCACCTTGGAGGTTTTACGCCATATGGCACATGACCTGAAAGAAGCCGATGATGTCATCGTGAACATTTCCCAAAAAACGGTAAAACAGCGTATTGCGGAAGCCTTCCTGTACCTGAAAAATAATTTTGGAGAAGATGAAGAAGGTTTTCTTGCCCTTACACTATCGCGGGAAGATATTTCCAATGTGGTAGGAACCGCTACCGAATCTGCTATCCGTATCATTTCTGAATTCAAAAAGAAAGGTCTCATCCATACATCCGGTAAAAAAATCGGCATAAAGGACGAGCGGAAATTGGTGGAAATGGTGGAAGGTTTTTAATTCTTCATTCCAAACCTGACAATTGTCATAGAATCCCCTCCTTTGTAGATTTAATTTTATTGCATCAAAAATCTTAGTCAGATGCAGAAGATTTTAATACCTACGGATTTTTCGGAAAATGCATGGAATGCAATAGATTACGCCATGCAGTTGTTCCGCAACAAACGTTGTACTTTTTATCTGCTCAATACCTACACTCCCGTAATACCCAGTAGCCGATTTATGGCCAAGATGGTGGATGGCGTTCGTATTGTTGATGCGGTTCGGGAGACCTCTGAGCGGGGGTTGCAGAAAACCGTCAAACAGATAAAGAGTAAGTACGGCAATCCCAAACACAGTTTTGAGACCATTTCCTCTTTCAACCTTTTGGTTGAAGAAGTCAAGGATATCGTGGATACTTTTGGCATTCATCTAGTGGTCACAGGCACCAAGGGAGCGTCTGGAGTGGATGAAGTTTTTATGGGCAGCAACACGGTGCGGATCATTAAGAGCACCAAAAAATGTCCCATACTGGCCATACCCTACAATTTTGAATATGTAACCCCGAGTGAAATTGCCTTTGCTACAGATTTTAATAGGTTCTACACCACTTCAGAACTTACACCTTTGTTGGAAATGGCCAAAATGTTCGATGCCACCATCCGTATTGTCCATGTACAATATGGAATCAAGGCTTTGACAGAGCTCCAGCAATTCAATCTGAATATGCTGCGAAGGTATTTGGGCGATGTAGAGCATTATGTGCATACCGTTTCCGAACTTAATTCCGTGTCGCACACCTTGGAAATGTTCTCCAAAGAGCTGGACATCCATTTATTGGCCTTGTTGAACTACCAACACAGCTACATGGAAAAAATGACTCGGGAACCCATCATCAAAAGAACGGCATTCCACACACAAATCCCACTCTTGGTCATCCCAGAATTGGGCATGGAAGGTATTTCCATCGAAGACGGGGAAGAAGTAGAGGAAAATATGGAATCACACCATTAATTGATTGATGATCTGTTGTTATCTTTATGCTTGGACTCTATTTAAGAGTCCAAGCATAATTTTTTTATATGGACCAGCAGCAGCTCATCGAGTGCCACGAAAGAATCAAACCCTTTATCCATAGAACACCTGTCCTGACCTCACGGTTGATCAATGGGATGGCAGAGGCACTACTATTCTTTAAATGTGAAAACTTCCAAAGAATGGGCGCCTTTAAAATGCGTGGTGCCGCCAATGCCATTATGCAACTGACAGATGAGCAAAAACAAAATGGGGTGGTGACGCATTCCTCCGGCAATTTTGCCCAAGCCCTTTCATTGGCAGCTCAAGGCTTAGGTGTGAAGGCGTATATTGTAATGCCCAATTCAGCTCCACAGGTAAAAAAGGATGCCGTAAGGGGATATGGCGGAAAAGTGATAGAATGTGAACCCAATCTACAGGCCCGTGAAAAGGCATCCAAGGAAATCATGGCCCAATATGGCGCAACTTTTATTCACCCTTCCAATGATGATCAAGTAATTTTGGGACAGGGAACCGCTTGCATGGAATTATTGGAAGATCATCCCAATCTAGATTATGTGGTAACCCCTGTTGGAGGCGGTGGGCTATTGGCCGGAACTGCACTTGCAGCGCATTATTTTGGCAATGCTTGCAAAACCATTGCAGGCGAACCTTTTGAAGTGGATGATGCCTACCGATCCTTACAAAGCGGGAAGATTGAAACCAACCAAACCACCCATACCATTGCAGATGGACTGAAAACACAATTGGGTGACCGAAACTTTCCGATTATCCAAAAGTATGTGGATGCCATTGTTCGTGTAACGGAGGACGAAATCATCTCGGCCATGCGAATCATCTGGGAACGCCTCAAGATCGTATGTGAACCATCCAGTGCGGTGGCCTTGGCGGCCGTACTCAAGGATAAATCCAAGTTTCAAGGTAAAAAAATAGGGATTATTATTTCTGGTGGAAACGTGGATTTAGGCAGATTGCCCTTTAACCGTTAATTATAGGGTTATTTTCAAATTGAAAGATAAACGTGGTCCCCACCTCTTTTTCACTGATTACATGGATTTTTCCGTTCATGGTCTCCACTTGGGTCTTCACCAAATAAAGACCAAGTCCCTTACCTTCCGTTTCGCCGCTCAACCTGCCATACATATCAAATATCTTGCGTTCACGTTCCGGAGTAAGTTCCATTCCAATCCCGTTGTCAGAAAATCTTAGAATGATGCCGGCTTCGGCATTTTCACTGGAGATATGTATTATCGGATCTGTATTTGCCTTGGAATACTTCAAGGCATTTAAAATGATGTTGTAAAAAATATTTACAAAGTAACTCTTCACACCAATGATTCTATCAACTTCTGAAAAATCAACATGGACCGTTGCCTTTTTCTTGTCGATCTCCTCAGACAACAAGCCATCCACATCTTTCATCACATCGGAAAAAAGCACTTCCCGGAACGATTCCCTATCGGCATTTTTTAACGAAAGTGATAGGTTAAGATCTTTAATGGTCTGATCAAGTGCTTCGGTGGTATGCTCTATTTTATCAACGATGTCATCATTGATTTCATCTTTCCCAAATTCGTAGATTTTGGAAAGCATCAACAAGTTTGAAATAGGCCCTCGAAGATTATGGGAAATGATTCGGACAAAGTTTTGCAATTCACTGTTTTGATGAACAATCTGTTGATTGGCCAGAATATCCTTTGTCACATCTTGAGTGGTACCTGACATTCGGTAAGGATTTCCATCTGCATCATAGAAGGCCTTACCAATTTGATGTACATATCTGATCTCCCCATTGTTCACTACAATCCTGTGTACAATGTCATGCAATCTTTTGTTATTTATACTACCCTCCACATCTTCGTTAAAGGCATCCCTGTCCTCTGGATGGATGATTCCCATCAAAGCTTCGTAAGTAGCTACAAACTTTCCTGGGATCTGGCCAAAAATTTGGAAAAGTTGATCGGACCACGTAATCTCATTTTTGTGCATATCCCAGTTCCAATGGCCAACGTTGGCAATTCCCTGTGCTTCCCGATACTTGCGTTCGCTCTCTTCCAACCTGTGGATATTCTCCACTTCCCGGGTGATGTTCTTTTGCCAGATACAACACCCAATAACGTTCCCTGAACTATCCATAAAAGGTTGGAAGGAGAACTCATGCACCACAGTTTTCCCGTTCTGTAAAAATGTATGCTCCGAAGTGGTTGCATATCTATTGAGCGCCTTTTCACAACCTTGCTCACAGGGACTAAAGAATA
This sequence comes from Allomuricauda sp., assembly GCA_020434915.1. Classification (GTDB taxonomy): domain Bacteria; phylum Bacteroidota; class Bacteroidia; order Flavobacteriales; family Flavobacteriaceae; genus Flagellimonas. Next base: position 14,787 of record JAGQZL010000029.1, read on the forward strand.
TCCCTTTTTGGTAAACTGCCTTTAGACCCATGCCCTTTTCCGCAACCCCTAGATCCTCATCCTTCAATCTCTGCTCAAAAGCAGAATTATAGGCTGTCAACTTATAATTGATGTCCATGGCCCAAACAACATCATCCCGATTCTCAATAACTTCTACCTTGTTGTGTATAAGTATCTGTTTTTCTCTCACTGTGAATTATTCAAAAAAAGAGGTGGACACATTTATGGTCTGGATGTGCCACAGTGTTGTTTTATTGGGCTGTAAAAAAATTAAATCACTTATAGGAACCTTGCAAATAATCTTCCAAATGTTCTATGCGCAAAGGTTTTGTAATGAACTCTTTGACATATTTTCCATACTTCTTTGCCTCTTCCTTATCGGCATCAGATTCGGAAGATGTCACCAAAAGTACCTCATTGGTTTCCGGGAAGTCCTCGAGCATCATGAACTCCAAGAATTCAAAACCGCTCATTTCCGGCATATTAATGTCCAATAAAATTAAGGTTTTGGTGTTTGGGTTGTCTCTGAATCGAAGATCGTCTAGGGCCAGTTCAGGGTTGGTAAAACTCTTGACCCTTTCTTCCATTCCCATTCTTCTAAAATGAATGGCATTCACTGTGTTTACCAGGTCTTCATCATCGACCAAATAAATTTCCTTGTACATACTGTCTGGCTAAAAAAAAGTTAGTTATTAGTTTGGTGAGTTAAATATCGTTAAAATTTAATATCCAACATAAAGTACAACTCCAAATCCATTGAATTATTGCAAAAAAATGGATGATAGAGCAAAGTTCATCGAGCAACCTATTTCTTCGAGATAAAGAAATGTTGAAAAGGCCAAGGTTCTATTTTAAA
>JAGQZL010000002.1 GCA_020434915.1 Allomuricauda sp.
CACTTTTGTGAACCGGGAAAAATTGATAACCCACTTATCCACCATAGGATTGACCAAAAAATTTTTGGAACAAATGGCATTGGTCCATAAAAATGTTCATGGAAAGCTGGTTTTGGAAGAGCTCCATCCTAAAAGAGAAGGATACTTGTTCTTTTCCTCCCAAAACAAGGCTGAAAAACCCATTAATCTAATATTAAAATTGGATTATTTGATAGCGATTGGGGTAGCGAAACGGTTGGTATAGGCAAAGTCATGATTGTCATTCCTGCGTAGGTAGAAATCCATTTTGTTCATCAAACAGATTCCTCACTTTGTTCGGAATGACAAAGAAATTTTATTCCTTCAACATCCGGGTGTGCGGAATCCCATCTTCCAAATATTCGTCACCAAATGGAACAAAGCCCAACTCAGAATAGAACTTAATCAAATAGGACTGTGCAGAAATCTCGATGGGAGTTTCAGGAAATCTTTCTTCAACAACGGAGATGGATGCCTTCATAATATCCTTTCCAAAACCATATTTTCGCTGGTCCTGTGCTACGACCACCCTGCCAATACTTGCATGTTCAAAATAATCACCGGGTTTAAAAATACGGGTGTAGGCCACCACATTTCCATTTTTGAATCCCACTACATGCAGCGCTTTTTGGTCCTTGTTGTCCAAATCCAGATACACGCAATCCTGCTCCACTACGAATACCTCACTTCTAAGTCGTAAAATTTGATAGAGTTCCGTGGTGGAAAGTTCCCCGAAGTTTTTAACAAGTACCTGCATTAATCCTGAACAATTACACTTTTGGAATCGCACTTGTCAAATTCCGGTTGAATATTGACATGGTTGATCCCGTGTTTGTGGTATACGTGTTCTTCGATCTCTTCCAAAATGGCATCAAATTGGGAGAGTTTGATATCCTCCTTAAAATCGATATGCGCTTCCATGTGGACCTCTTCTTCGTTCAGCTGCCAAATATGAACATGGTGTACATTTTTTACAGGCTCTAGGGTACAAATGGAATCCACAATATCTTGGATCACAACTGTTTTTGGGGTAAAGAGCATCAGCACTTTGGTGGATTCCTTCAACAGGTCATACCCCATATATATCAAATAAATACCTATGAGCATGGTAAGAAGGGCATCTACCCAGTAGATTTGATAAAATTTCATCAGCAACCCTCCGATCAACACAGCCACGGATGCCATCATATCCGTCAATAAATGGAGATAGGCAGATTTCATGTTCATGTTGTGGTTTGCATCCTTCTTTATCAACAACACACTATAACCATTGGCAAAAATGGCAATCAGTGAAAGCCAAATCACCATATTGGATTCAATCGCTTCTGGCTGGAAAAGTCTTTCCACCGCTTCTTTCATCAAAAAAATGGCCACAACGACCAAGGTTGCGGCATTCACAAAAGCTGCCATGATCTCCGCCCGTTTATATCCGAATGTTTTCTCCTTGCAAGCTTTCTTCTTACCCAAGACACGGGCACCATAACTGATGATAAGAGAAAGGACATCACTAAAATTGTGAAGGGCATCTGACAGTAATGCCAAACTACCGGAAATAATACCACCAATAACCTGGGATAGGGTAATGGCAATGTTCAAAAAGATGGATATAAGCAGGTTCCTTCCCTTTAAATCGGCATGGGAGTGCGAATGACCGTGATCATGATGATGGTGGTGGCCCATAAGGTATTATCTGCAGGGAATTTTTTCAATCCTTCGTTCGTGGCGTCCTCCTTCAAACTTGGTGTTCAAAAAAGTTTCCACCATATCCAATGCCTGGGGCAGTGCAATGAATCTTGCCGGCAAACTCAGAATATTGGCATCGTTGTGTTCCCTAGCCAATTGGGTAATTTCCTTGTTCCAACACAAGGCTCCCCTCACATTTTGATGTTTGTTAATTGTCATTGCCGCACCATTGCCACTTCCACAGATAACAATCCCAAAATCCACCTTGCCTTCTTCCACATCTGTCGCCACAGGATGCGTAAAATCAGGGTAGTCCACACTGTCGGTACCGTCAGTACCATAGTTTACAACATCTATTCCCTTGGATTTCAACAATCCCATAATGGCCAGTTTATAATCGGTTCCAGCGTGATCGTTTCCTATGGCAATTTTCATGGTTTATCTATTTTGAGGATGTATAGCAAAGGTACAATATCTTTTCATGTATAGCTGTTCATAAAAACTGATCAAACCTTACATAGCGTTCAAAAACAAACAATTACAAAATGGGTCATTTTGTTAACTTTTTTAAGAAAAAAACTCGTAACCAAATTTTGATTTTTCAGAAAATAGATCAATTACACCTATTTCTTAATGTTGGACTGATTTTCCATTAAAAATTAATCAACTTCTATAAAACAATTATCCACTGTAATTAACATTAAGGATACATTTACTTTTCAATAAATTCATGTTGAAAACAGTTATCAAAAATCGTGGATAAAATTCTTAATTGGTTGATTTCCATTTTAATTTTGTTCTCAAAAAATGTGGACAAACTTCTTTTGTTGTTCAAAGCAATTTATTTGAGGAAAATTTATTCCACATTTCAACAAACCATCATCATCATCATTTTTTAGAATTTTAAAAAAGAAGAAAAGACATACTAATTATAATTGTGGATAACTGTATTGAAATTGCTGATTACTTGTCCTTGGATTATTGGTCAAGGATTATAATTTGTACTTTTCAAAAAAATAAAGACCTAAATGTCAAAGAAAAAGAAGAGGGCGAGGAGTCAACGAAAGAATGAAATAACCAAAGGCATTTTTACGGTACTGGAAAAAGAACCATCCAAAAGCTTCAATTACAAGCAAATAGCTTCCAAATTAGAAATTACGGATACACAGGATAGAAACGAACTGATCAAAAGACTTGGGCAACTCAAAGCTACGGAGCGAATTGTGGAGGTGGAAAGGGGCAAATATCAGAAGAAACCATCTTTACATACTTATTTTACTGGAAAGGTGGATTTGACCACCAGCGGCAATGCCTATGTGATAGTGGACGAACTGGAGGATGATATTTTTGTTCCCTTCAACCGATTGAACAGGGCTTTCCATGGAGATACGGTGGAAGTTTTCCTAAAACCGAAACGAAAAGGTAAGAAACCAGAAGGGGAAATTTCCAAAGTATTGGAGCGAAAGAAATCTTCCTATGTGGGGATTGTTGACAAACAACGGAGGTTTGCCTTTGTAAGACCTACGGATTCCAGAATGTACACAGATATTTTTGTCCCGTTGGAAAAGCTTAAAAAAGCTGAGGATGGGGATAAGGTATTGGTGAACTTGGGCGATTGGCCCGAAGATGCCGAATCTCCTTACGGCGAGGTTATAGAAGTACTAGGGAAACCAGGAGAGCACAATACAGAGATTCATGCTATTTTGGCAGAATACGGGTTACCTTATGAATTTCCGTACGAGGTTGAGCAGTTTGCCAAAACCTTGGATACTTCCATAAAGGAATCGGAAATTGCCAAACGTAGGGACATGCGGGACGTACTTACCTTCACCATTGATCCCAAGGATGCAAAGGATTTTGATGATGCCCTTTCCTTTCAAAAATTGGAAAATGGCAATTATGAAATCGGTATACATATTGCAGATGTGTCGCATTATGTGCAGCCGGATACCATTTTGGAGGATGAGGCGTATGATCGTGCCACTTCGGTGTATTTGGTGGATCGGGTGGTTCCCATGTTGCCTGAAGTTTTGTCCAACCTGGCCTGTTCCCTAAGACCCAATGAAGAAAAATATACGTTTTCCGCCATTTTTGAATTGGATGATAAAGCAAAGGTCATTAATCAGTGGTTTGGAAGAACGGCCATTAATTCCAATGAACGTTTTGCTTATGAAGAGGCGCAGCATGTTATTGAAACTGGAAAAGCACAGATTCCGAAGGAGATTTCCATTCGAGATGGTGCCTATACTGTTTCCGATGATGTTGTGGATGCCATTCTAACCTTTGATAGATTGGCCAAGATCATGCGAAAGAATAGAATGGATGCCGGGGCTATTTCCTTTGATAAGATTGAGGTGAAGTTTCATCTATCCGAAGAAAATGAACCCATTGGGGTATTTTTCAAGGAGGCAAAGGATGCCAATAAATTGATTGAAGAGTTTATGCTGTTGGCCAATAGAAAAGTGGCCGAATTTATCGGAAAGCAGAAGAAAACATTTGTCTACCGGGTGCACGACAGCCCGGATGAGGAAAAATTAATGGCCTTGAACGGGGTAATTTCCCGATTTGGACATAGTATAGACCTTAAGGATAGAAAGAGCATCAATCGTTCCCTAAACCAGTTATTGGAAGATGTAAAGGGCAAAAAAGAGCAGAACCTGGTGGATACGTTGGCTATCCGAAGTATGAGCAAAGCTATTTACACTACTGAAAACATTGGGCATTATGGGTTGGGATTTGACTTTTACACCCATTTTACCTCCCCTATCAGAAGGTATCCGGATGTAATGGTACACCGATTACTACAGCACTATTTGGATGGTGAAAAACAACCAAAAGCTGCTTTGTACGAGGAAAAATGCAAGCATTCGTCGGATATGGAACAGCTGGCCGCCAATGCGGAGCGGGACTCCATTAAGTACATGCAGATCAAATTTATGGAAGACCACAAGGACCAACAGTTTTTGGGTGTGATTTCCGGGGTTACGGAATGGGGTATTTATGTGGAAATCATCGAGAACAAATGTGAGGGTATGGTTAGAATTCGTGATATTAAAGATGATTATTACAATTTTGATGAACGCCAATATGCCATTGTTGGGGAACGTACCAAACGTATGTACCAATTGGGGGACGAAGTGTATGTAATGGTAAAGAACACGGATTTGGTAAAACGCCATTTGGACTTTTCGTTGATTGGTAAAAAGGAGTGATACTATTTTGGAATAAAATTTGTTATCCTATTGAGAACCAAATTTTTATAACATGAAAGAAATTACGTTTGTTCTTTTGTTCCTGTCGATTCAAATCATGGGGGCCCAGGAAGCAACCGTAACGCAAAACCTACAAAAGTTTACCGAAATCAAGGGATTTGATGGGCTGTCCATCAATTTGATCAGGGCAAAAGAAAACAAAGCGGTAATTACGGGTGCCAATACCAATAAGGTTGCCATTGTGAACAATGATGGGGTTTTGAAGATACGGATGGAAATCGATAAGATTTTTAGCGGGTACAGAACCTATGTGGATGTTTACCATACTGAGGAATTGGTGGTCATTGATGTTAATGAGGATGCGCGAATCAGTTCTGATGAAACCTATGTTCAGGATATTCTGGAACTTAAGGCGCAGGAAGGTGGTGAATTGGAAATCAATTGCCAAGTGGACCAGCTGTTGATCAAGACCACTTCCGGAGGTAAAATTTATGCAGGAGGTTTTGGGAACACCCAGGATGTAATCATCAATACAGGAGGTAGGTACAATGGCCGTACATTCAAATCAAAGTTTACCACAATCAGTGTGAATGCAGGTGGAAATGCCGAAATTTATGCCACTGATTATGTGAAGGCCAATGTAAAGGCAGGTGGTGAGGTCCTTGTATACGGAGATCCAAAAAAAATGGATGAACATACCTTATTTGGCGGAAAGGTTAAAAGAGTGCATTAAATAATGATTGAAGACATTCAAGCAGCGATTCCCTTGGGATTTTTATTGAGCTTTATGATTGGCCCTGTTTTCTTCGTTTTGTTGGAAACAAGCGCTACCAAAGGCTTCAGGGCAGGAGTGAGTTTGGATGTAGGGGTTATTTTTGCCGATTTTGTCTTTTTGCTCATAGCCTATTTCAGTAGTTACCAATTGTTGGAAAACTTGAGCAATGAGCCAGGACTTTTTGTTTTTGGTGGCATGATACTTTTGGTTTATGGCATTGTTCTATTTGTAAAAAAACCAAAGAAGAAAGCAAATCTCCATACTACCAAGGGAAATTATTTAGGACTTTTCGTGAAGGGATTTTTATTGAACTTCATCAATATTGGGGTATTGGCGTTTTGGTTGGGATTGATCATTGTTGTGGGTCCCAGCCTGGATAATGAACCCAATCGGATGATTGTTTTTTTTGGAACGGTCATCTTGGTCTATTTCGCAACGGATTTGGTGAAAATTATTTTAGCGAAGCAATTGAAGCGGTATTTGACGCAAGACCGAATTGTTCTGATCAAAAAGGGGTTAGGTATCATTTTGGTAATATGTGGCATTGTATTGATTATCAAAGGTTTTCTACCAAAAGACAAGTTTGATATCCAGGAAGAGATCGAGAAAATAGAAAAGCTCTAAACAAAAAACCCAGCACAAAGTACTGGGTTTTGAGGCATCGAGCGGATTCGAACCGCTGTACAAGCTTTTGCAGAGCTCTGCCTAGCCACTCGGCCACGATGCCAATTTGGATGGCAAAGCTATAAATATTTTATGAATTTTTAGATTGGAAGTAACCTAAAATATAATATTTGTGCTTTTAAAAAAAGCGTAATTTTGAGGCATCGGGTGGACTCGAACCACCATAAAAATCCTTGCGGGACTTTGTCTATCCAATTCGACCACAATGCCGTTTTTGCTGTAGACAAAATTATAAAAACTTTGCCGTTGACCGTTTTTCAAATCCAGCGGTTTATCGAGTAAATCGGAGTTTCACCGAAACACTCTCCACATCTCCGCCTATAGGTGGATTTATTTTTGCCACTTCCACCTCTACTTCCGTTACTTCTTTAATTTCCAAAAAGATACGATCAATGATGCGTTTTGCAACATGTTCCAACAAATTGGAACGGATAGCCATTTCCTCTTTTACAATATTGTTCAGATGAACATAATCCACCGTTTCACTTAACCTATCTGAAGCTGCCGGTTGGGTCAAGTCCGCATCTATTTCCAGATCCACCCTGTAATCGCTTCCAATGAGCATTTCTTCTTGTAAACACCCATGGTTGGAATGTATCCGGATATTTTTCAGCCTAATTTTACCCACTTTTTCTATACTAAGATGGGCAAAAATAGGGCAAAACACCCAAAATCAATACATACATCTACAGTTACTGATTCCTTGGAAAAGATCCATACCCACGGTGAGGACATGTGTTCCGGTACTATATCCCAAGATTTCATTGGTAATTACTTGATAGGAATACCCGAAATAGAAGTTATTCTTTTTAAACCCTGCAATTGGGGCAATGTACAACGGTTCCCCCAATTGGTCGTTCAAAAAACGATAGGTAAGGCCCACATAATAATAATCCTCAAAATCGTGGAACCTGAATTTCGCGTTCAAATCGGTTACGGAACGTCCATCACTTTCAAACCATTGAAAGAAAACGGAGGGTTCTATTTCCAGTTTGCTGTTTTTACTTTTTGATATACTATAACCCGTGTATATGTAATAGTTACGTAGTTTGTTGGGCTCAATCTGGACAACATCGGTATTGAATTTGGACAAGTCCTTGTTCAATACGTTGGCAGCATTTAAACTGAAATAGAATTTATCATACCGGTACAACACACCTAAATCAAAGTTGTGGTTGGTGGTTGCCTTGTCATCTGTGGGTAATTGACCATTATTGGCCTCAAATTCTTCCACATCCACCCTAAACTGGTTAAAGTTGTAAGATATCCCGAAAGAAAGGAAAATATCATCATACCTATCCAAAGTCAAGTGGTGGGCAAAGGAAACGCGTGCGCCTCTTTGCCTTGTGTAACCGTTACTGTCATTGTACAACAGCATACCAACCCCGGAACGGTTGCCAATCCGGGCATCTGCTGCCAAGGTTTGGGTATCCGGAGCATCTTCTATCCCCACCCATTGGGTAAGTCCGTTCAAACGAACCTTGATGTGGTCCCCTATCCCAGCGTAGGTCGGGGACATCAGGAACGGGTTATCCGCTATGTATTGGGAAAGCTGTGGTATGGTCAACTCCTGACCGTTGGCGCATATGGCCAAGGCAAAAAATAGGATGGTTGAATATACTTTTTTTAACATGGGGTTCTGTAGGTTAAGTATTATTGTCGATAAAGTGTAAAGTGTCCCACAAACTCTCTGTTGTCAAGCTCACCGTTAAGTTTCACTACGTACCAGTAGTCTCCCGTTGGCAATGGTTTTCCATCGTAATCACCATCCCAACCTTGGGTATCGCGGGTCATCTCTTCTACTACTCTACCATAACGATCATAAACCTTAATTAGTACTTCTGGGAAGCCTTCAATGTGGTTTGGAATCCAGGTATCGTTCAACCCATCTCCATCAGGTGTAAAGAATCTCGGGAATTCGATATCGATGAATTCCATAAATATCTCCGCGGTCACTTCACAACCGTTCTGATCGATCACGGTCACAACATATGTATCCGTCCTATTGATGTAGAAAGTATTGTCGGCGCCATTGTTAATGTCATTGAAGTAGAAGGTATACTCTTCCACACCACCTTCGGCAACTGCCGTAATCTCGTTGATGTTGTTATTCTCCAACACCAATGTCAATGGTTCGTAGCCTTCAATGGTGAAATCGTAGGTAATCATACAACCATTGGCATGTGCAATGGTAATGTAGTGGTCACCTGGAGCGATATTGGTGTAGTCGGCAGACAATTGCATATCCGCAGGATCAGTGGAATCCAAGGCGTACAATACATCTGCTGAGACGGTATCGTCTTCAAAAACAATCTCCAGATAGTTATCAGGAATGTTACCGGTACACTCATACATTGGAGTTACTGTGGCAGCCAGGTTGACACCGGGTTCAATTTCCACAAATACATTGGTCTCACAACCTTGTGCGTCCCTGATGAATACCACGTGGGTTCCGGCAGTTAAGTTCTGGAACAAGATCTGGTCTTGTACATAATCTGCATCTGCGTTGGAGTTCAATGCAGTTTCATAAGGTGCCGTACCTCCAGTGATTTGCAATTCGAAGGAACCATCCGCACTGTTGTAACACACTTCATGCATGATATTGATTGCTTCTGCCTGAACAGGTTCTGGCTGTGTTATTTCAAACTGGAAGGTCATGAAACATCCATTTACATCTTGGGCAATGACATCATAGATGCCGGGAGCCAAATCCGTAAAGGTGTTTTCTGTATCAAATTGGTCCAAGTTAGGTGAAATGGCATACAGAATCTGTCCCGTTCCTCCAGATACCTCAACAGTAATGGTACCATCGTTCATTCCGGAACAGGTTACATTGGTAGATTCTTCACGATCTACTTGCAATGGTATCGGATCTACAATAGTGATTACTGGTGAAACCTCCACACAATCGTCGCTGGTCACGCTAACATAATAATCGCCCGCAGCCAAACCGCTAAAGGTTCCACTGGCCTGGGGTCCTGCGAACAAATTGGTCAAAGCGGCATCCGTGAACAACTCGTAGCTATAGTTGCCCAATCCACCGGTAGCCTGGGCCATAATGGTAGCAGAAGCTTCGCCCATACAGTTGATAATGGCAGCTGACTCGTCTATGTTCAACATTAATGGTGGAACAGGGTCAATGCTCACTTGGTTGGAAATTTCCGCTTCGCAACCATTGGTGTCACGTACATAAAACTGATAGATGCCAGCGCCTACGGTCAAGGTAATTGAATTACCACCCATTGGGGTAAAGGTGATGTTGTCACTACTGTATTCGTAGCTGCCATTACCTCCTGCTGCGCTTAATTGTATTTCAGCTGGATCATTACAGGTAAGTTGCGTTACCTGGATCAAAGAGGCCATTACCTCGGTAGGCTCATTGATAGTTACTTGGGGAGTTTCAATGCCACAGTTCCATCCATCGGAAACGGTAATGCTGTAAATACCAGCACCCAATCCGGTAAAAGTATCGCTACCCTGTGCACCAGAGGTAAACACGATGGTTGTTCCAGTGGCATCGTAGATGTTCAATTGGTATTGGTATACTCCTTCTCCACCAGCTACATTGTAAGCCCAAACGGAAGCACTTTCGTCACTGTAACAGGTCAAATCAATTGGAGCCGCATCAATATCTGCCGTGATTGGCAATGGTTCGGTCAGGACAAGTGAGTTATCCATAATGGTACAACCACCATTGTCCGTTACCTGAACTTCATAAGCACCAGCAGCAAGTCCTGTGAATACAAAGCTTGGCACATTGTTCATGGTGTAAACCTGTGCAGTTGTGGTATTGGTCAATACGATATCGTAAGGAGCATACCCACCTGTTGGGGCCACCAATATTTCTCCTTGATCGTTGGTACAGGTTACGTCGGCCACTTGTTGTGGAACAACCTCCAAACGTGAGCTTGGGGAAACAATGGTGATGGTATTGGAATCTTCCACACAGAAAGGAGTTCCGGTTTCGGTCACCCTTACAAAGTAATTACCACCCACCAAGGCAGGATCCGTAATGGACAATGGATTGGTTGCCGTGTTTCCGCTACCGGTGATTCCGGTAGTGGTTCCATTGGAGAAGAACACTTCATAGTCATAGGCACCGGTATAACCAGTCACATTGATTTCCAATGCACCCGCATCATCAAAGCAGATGGCAGGGGCTGTGGCGACTGCCACAACGTCGATGGTATCATATGGGGCTATGGTATGTGTGATTTCTTCGTAGCAACCTGTAGTATCGTTTGTGGCCCTAAAAGTGTAGGTGCCCGCCACGGACAAATCAAATGTAGCCGTTGTGGCTGTGCTGGACATTAGGGTTCCATTTGCATTTCCAACAGGCAACAATTCGAAAGTATAGGTATGTCCTCCTATGGATTCAACCACGGTCAATGTCACTGTTTCTGGGTTGATACAGGTGATTGCGGTATCCGTGTTGATGTTCAACGCAAAGGTGTTCAATGGCTGTACATCAATGCTATCCACATATTCACATCCGTTGGCATCCCTCACAATATAGTTGATGGTCTGTACGGCACCATTGTCCGTAACATCAAAAGTTGGGCTTGCATCAAAACTGTTACCACTGAAGCTATACAAGTAAGGTGCTGAACCTCCAGCCGCAGTAACGGTAATGGTAGATACATCCACGGCATTGCTCGGGGTACAAACAAAGGCTGTGGCAACTGCAGAAGCCGTTAAAGGAGTAGGTTCTGCCACGGTGGCATCAAAAGTGTCCTCACATGCTCTGGATGAGATAACCCGCACGCGGTAATCACCGGCAGGAAGGTTGTCAAATACAGGACTGGATTGTGCAAATCGGTAAGGATTTACCAAATCAGACATCTCATAAAGTTCGTAGGTATACACAGGATCTACAACTGTTGTAGGATCTAATTCCACAGTAAGGCTACCATCGGATCCACCATTACAACTCACATCTTGAATAATGACATTGTCGATGACAGGATCCACCTTGTCATCCAATTCCTGTGTCACCACATAGGTACAAGGAGTTGCCGTATCATTATCTGTGATGGTAAAAGTATAGACACCTGGTTGTGTAAGAGTTGTGAATACTCCAGTGTTGTTACTGGCTGTCGTAAATCCATCAGGGTAAAGTACATCAAACGTTAAGTTGGATGAACCACCGGATACGTTCACGGTGATTTGTCCACCTGGATCTACGGTACAGTCGATAGGTTTCACAACCATGGTGGTTGCGGTCATGGCATCTGTCAATACCACAGGTCCAACCGTAGTGGTACAGGACCATTGATCGGCAATCAATACTTCATAGGAGCCGGCACCCAAACCAGAGAACACAGTACTGGTTTGTGGAGACCCCACATTGGAGCCATTCCTGATCAATTGATAGGTATAGTTGCTACCTTGACCACCAGTGGTTCCAACCACTTCAATCTCACCTTGAAGATTGGTGCAGTTCTCTACATTGATTTGTAAAGTGGCTGTTATTGGTGTTGGATCGACCAAGGTAACGGTATCAACCATTTGTTGACATCCACTTGCATCAATGACCCATGCCTCGTAAGTTCCAACAGAAAGACCGGTAAAACTTGGACTGGCCACATAATCGCCTGGTCCTGTAGGTGAGGTTGTGCCCACATAGTAGGAGTAACCACCCCATCCACCAGCAACATTGGTGATTTGAATAGTACCGTCGTTACCCAAACAGGTGATATCCGTTACTACAGTAGCACCTGTAATTGGAGCAGCTGGTCCGGCAATGTTAAACGATTCACTGTACACACAGGCAGAACCAGGAGGGTTGGTATCGGTAACTTCAATGTAATACGTGCCCGCAGCAAGTCCTGAAATGGTAAAGCTTCCGTCGGCATCGGAACCGGTAGTGACTACATCATCTGCCAAATTGGTTGGGGTATTGTTCACGTCATAGTACAGGGTATAGCTTGTGGCACTTGGGTAGGTTACACTGGATGCGTCTACCAGGTTAAGTTCAACTGAACCGTCAGTATCACCAAAACAAGTAATGTCGGTAGTGCCTACCACTATCAAATCCAATACTTCTGGGTCGGCCACTTCATGGGAAACCGCAAGAATACAGCCGGTAATGGTGTTTCTCACCTCAAAATTATGGACCCCAACAGACAGACCGGTAAAACTACCAGAGGCCTGGAATGTGCCGGAAGGCAATTCCCTGAACTCGTAGTTGGCGGGGTCTGTGATGGAAGTTGTGATAGAACCAATAGCGGTAATGGTAATGTCTTCACCGGTTACACAAGTGGCTACGGCATCTATGGCAATGTTTGCGGAATCCAGACTATCAAACGGAACAATTGCCGCTGTAGTCGACCCTAAACAGCCATTGTCGTCATATACATTGATGATATAACTGCCACCATTGATATCTGTTTCAATATAGGTGTTGTTAGATCCAGTTTGTACCACAACATCGTCTCCAGTTGCAGGAGTTCCTTGGTCGTCTATGAACTCATAAATAACATAGGTTCCGCTACCACCAGTTATGGAAGCAGTATCTACGGTAATGGTAGCATTGTTAGGATTGTTCCCTGTGGTACATCCAAATTCAACTACGGCTGGAGCAGGAACAACCACCAAAGCAGGCTCGGTGATAATGATGTCAAAAATATCCACAAAACAACTGTTGGAACCTACTCCACGTACACTGTATGTGCCTGCAGGAAGGTTTTCAAAAGTGTTTCCGTTCAATACGGCACCTACTGGCATTGGAGTAAGTGTATAGGTCAATGGATTGATTCCATTATCAATTTCATGAAGGGTGATGCTTCCATCGCTTCCACCATTACAGGTTACATCCAAATGGGTTTCTGTAAAGGAAGGTAGCGGTGCATCTGGTACATCAATAGTGATGGTCTTGGAACAGTTTGGCGGCGCCGTTCCCATGTCAAATACGATTACATCGTAGCTGCCAGCGGCGGCAGCTCCAGTCCAAGTGAATGGGTTGGACGGAAGGACGCTTCTAACCTGATCGTTGGCTCCAGGACCATCGATCATATACTCGTAATTTCCTGAACCGGCCATTACGGTTATTTCAATTTCTGCGTTGGCCGCAGCACCTGGCTCACAATCCAAAGCAACCGTTTGAATAGCCGTGAACTCCAATGGAGGATACACATCTATAGTATCCGTATCCATACATCCATTGCTGTCAATAATGGCAACATTGTATGTGCCGGGAGCCACATTGGTGAATACGCCTCCGTTATCCACATATGTAGCCCCGCCATCCAAAGAATAGAAGATTTGGGCAGCGGCACTGGTTGCGTTAATGGTTACCGTGATTGGTAAGGCACAACTGTCGATAACAACACTATCAATGGTTGGGTTAGGAGTTAAAGTCAATGGAACAGTTCCCAAATTCACACCACAACCGTATTGGTCTTGCATGGTTATATCATAGTTTCCAGCGGGTGAATTTGCCGGAATCTCAATAGGATTGTCAGATGTGGCGGTAATGGTTGTAAATCCAACAGGGCCCGTAACCGTGTAGGTGTAGATACCTCCACCTCCAAGCGGATTTTGAATCTGGATGAGACCCGGAGCATTACAACTGATGTCTTGTAGGACAACAGGTGTTCCAGACAACGGATCCAATTCTTCCAACAGTTCGTTTTCTGTGGCACCCACACAACTGTCCACATTGCTTCCATCCACTTCGATGACTTCAATATAGTAGTTGCCCGCGGGCAGCCCAGTTATAGTAATATCCTGTGGAGATGCGTAGGGAACAATTCCACTACTGGTCACCAACACAGGCGAACCTGAACTCATGTCATAGAAGTTCCATCTGAACTGGGTTTCAAAAGGAGCTTGATTATCTGTTACAGTATAAGTAATGCTACCATTGCTCAAACCAAAACAGCTTGGGGTTATCGTTGAGGTAATTTCCAAAGGAACGGTAATCAGATCGTTGACATTTACGTTACTTTGTCTCACACATCCCCCACTATCCCTAACATAGAAAACATAGGTTCTACCCGGAACCAAACCGGTCCATTGGTACATACCATGACCTGCTGGCACAGGATTGCCCAAATTGTCAACACTTCCACCGGCATTCCAAGTGGCCGTGGCAGGATTAAAGTTTGCGGGATCATCCGAATATGCATAATCATATCCAGGAGAACCTTCGGAACCTTGAACGGTTACTTGTAACTCGTTACAGTTCACTACCAAGGCTGAAATGGTGATATCCAAGTCATCCAATGGATATGGGATGATGAATGGAGGCAAGTCTGTTTGACAAATGGTGTTTCCTAAACCATCCACAGTTCTCATGGAAGGATATACGGTATCACCAGAGTTATAGCCTGTAAATTGATCGGATACACCGGGATTGGAGTTATCCCCGATCCATGTGGCACCTCCATCAGCACTAAATTCAATGGTGCCCAAAGTAGCGGGGTACCCTGAGAAGCCGAAACCAAAATCGTTAGGATCTCCGGTACAGGTAGCCGGAGTAATTCCTGCAACTACACCTGTAAGCTCATCAGGATTGTTGATGGTTTGTGTGTCGGTTATAATACAGCCAGCAGCATCGGTAACATTTATGGTATAGTTTCCGGGCATTAGGTTGTAATAGGTTCTTGTAGAGGTCAGTACATTTGTGTTGGTTTGGTTGGAGGCACCGCCATTGTCTAAATCCACAATTTCAATGGTGTATGGAGCCAGACCGGAGGTAATATCCACCAAAATAGATCCTGTTCCGTCATGACACTCTGGATCTGTCGGTGTTGCCGTCATGGTCAATGGTACACCGGGATTAACCGTCACCGTCTCCATATATTCACAATATGGAACCGTGGCCGAATTATCCCTAACGTATACATCGTAGGTTCCTTCGTTTCCTGCGGTTACGGTAAACACATTGGTTGCAGCAAACAGACCGGTTGGGTCGCCACCCGTCAAAACAAATGCATATTGCAGCGTTGGTGATCCCCCGGAGGCAGTTACGGTGATACTTCCATCAGCACATGTGGATACATCCACGACATCCACTTGGGCCACCAAAGCGTCCACTATGGTCACATTTTGTTGTATACCTGTACATCCGTACGCATC
Source organism: Allomuricauda sp. (assembly GCA_020434915.1). Classification (GTDB taxonomy): domain Bacteria; phylum Bacteroidota; class Bacteroidia; order Flavobacteriales; family Flavobacteriaceae; genus Flagellimonas. The sequence goes on from JAGQZL010000002.1 coordinate 15,454, forward strand.
ACGTACATCAATGGTATAAGTTCCTGCGGTTAGGTTGGCAAATGTATATGTGGTGGCAGTTGATGGTGTGGGTGTTATCCAAGGACCGCCATTCAAACTGAATTGGTAGTCTCCATTTCCTGCGGTAACATCCACTTGAATGCTTCCGTCATTGTTTCCACTATAACATGCCGTTGGGGTTGATGTGAAAACGATGGTCGCAGGAGGATTCACGATCAAAACGGTAGTGAAATCCTCACATAAATTGGTATCACGGGCCCTTACCACATAGTTACCAGCAACAAGACCGGTGAACACATTGGAGGCTTGGTAGGCAGTGAGCACATTGCCCAAATCGTCTTCCAGTTGATACTGATATACTGGTGTACCGCCCGTAGCCGTAGCCGTGATGACGGCACCGCCATTGGTACAGGTCAATTCAGTTGTGATAGCAGCTGTTACGTCCAGCACCGCTGGTTCGGTCAAGTTTTGATTCAAGACAACAGAACAAGCAGGGTCCCTAAGGTCCACAATGGTAATGGTGTGGTTACCAGCGGCCAAACCGTTCACGGTAATTGGACTGGCAAATTGTGGTGCTGATACAGCACCTCCGTCTACTTGATAGGTAAATCCAGTGGCTGGTTCAAAGTTTTCAGCGTCAAAAGTGATGGAACCATCGGCAGCACCGTTACAAGTAAGGTTGGTAAAAGCGGTGATGGCAGCATCAAACGCATGGCCATCCTCCACATTTACATTGATGGTGATGGAATCCGTACAAACCTCAGGAGTTTGGAAAGCCTCAATATCATCAATGGCGATATCGTTTCCACCAGTTACGGCTGAATTGGTTCTGATTACGATGTCCAGATTGGTGTTGGCACCAGGATTAAGGGTCACCGTATAGTTTTGCCAATCGTTTACCCCATTGTTTTTTGGAACATTTCCAGTGGTCGTACTGGCAATGACGGTTCCTCCGCCATCCACCAACTGAATGTCGATATCCGGATCGGCACCACCAGTTCCATTTCTCAATAAGTTGAAAGCCCAAAGGGAGATAGTGATGTCCCTATTGGGAACAACCTCAATACCTCTTTTGGCATAGATGATACCGTTTGGACCTACGGCACCACCCACATTCATGGCCAAGAACCTACCATTGGCCAATCCGGAATGATCATTTGGGCTTAGCCAAGTACCATAAGGGTTGACAATGTTTTGAGTAACGGAATACTCACCATCCTGAATATGGGTGTCAATGGCCCAACCACAAGAGTTTACCGAACCATTTTGAGGCTCGTAGCAGTATGCTGGGTCTACCTCTGGGATACTGGTATTTGGTCCAGAACCGAAGGTTTCCAAAAGCAATACGCTGGGTGTTGGTGCAATGTTGCTGGTATAGTTTACTGTGATGCTATGGCTTCCAACAGGTACATCCGTAAAAATATTGGAAGTACTTGGGGTGTTGGGGTTACCATCAATTTCGTATGTGTAATCAAAATCGGTACTGCTTGGGGTCACTGTAATGGTTCCTTCACCATCACACTCATAATCAATGGATGTTGTTGCAGTAGGAGGTGTTGGTTCCGGGTCAATGGTGACCGTCATAGGATAGGTACACAGATTTGCATCTCTAATGTACAAGGTGTGCGTGCCTGGCAACAGGTATCCAATAGAGCTGGCGCCATAGTTGGAACCACCATCAAAACTATATTCATAAGGGGCTGTTCCGCCAATGGCGTTGGTGATGCGCACCTCGGCCCCCATTCCAGGATAGCATTCGGCAAGTGCGGTAACCGCTGCAGATGCTGAAAGCGTTAAAGGCTCGGTGATGGTGTAGATTTCGGTCACCTCACAGTTGTTGGCATCCCTTACTCTGATGTTGTAACTTCCCGCAGGTTGGTTTACAAATGTATTGGATGACTGATAGGTAACGCCATTGTCAATACTATACAGATAAGGACCTTCCCCGCCGGAAGCCGCAATGGTAATCTGGGCCTGTGCCTCACCACTACAAAGGATATCAGTGTTGGAAACGGTGATGGCTAATGGAGGGTCTTGAACAATGGTGATGTCGTACATGGCCTCACAATATCCAGAAGCTCCGTTGTTGTCTCTCACATATACATCATAGTCGCCGGCTCCGGTAACCGTAATTGGGTTGGTGGTTGAAAAATCCCCAGGTGTTGGTGCAACGCCATTGCCAACCACGGCGTACACATAGTTGCCATCGCCACCTGCGGCAGTAATGGTTATGTCTGTGTCCGTAGTACAAGCGGTAATGTTTGGCGCAGAGGCAACCACGCTCAATTCTGGATTAATGGTTATGCTGGCAGAATCGGTACAATCGTTTCCGTCCCTTACATCAATCGTGTAAGAACCTGGACCCAATCCGGTAAATACATTGCTGGAAACAAACGGACCTCCGTTTAAGCTGTATTCGAAGTTTCCGTCGCCACCAGAAGTAACGTTGGCAGTAAGTGTCAAACCTACTGCATCGTCATAACAAAAATCGTTGGGAACAATGGCCAAAACAGGAGCCACCGCTTCAATAATATCGAAGGTGTCGGTAAACACACAACCATTGGCATCGGTGATGGTATAGGTATAAGTTCCACCAATGGTCAAGTTGCTGAACAAACCATTGGATTGGGAAGCAGGAAGCACGTAGCCCACGGGCCCGGCAGTAATTTCATAGGTATAACCGCCCCATCCCCCAGCAGCTACAATGTCGACTGATCCATCGGCCAAACATGTTGGTTGGGTTACGGTTGCGGGCGCACTGATGGCTGCTGGTGGAGCTGAAATGGTCACATCTGCAGTATCGGTACAATTGGTAAAGTTGTCTGTTACGGTAATGGTGTAGGTTCCTTCGGCCAGTCCTGTCAACGAAATGGTTGCATTGGTCTGGGCAGTACCCGAAAAAGTGGCAGGGCCTGTTACGGAATAGTCATAATCCGTGTTGAAATCGGCTACATTATATTGAATCTCTCCATCGGTATCACCAAAACAAGTGATGTTGCTTACCAATTGTCCGGTAACCGAGATTTCAGTTACGGGGTTTATGGTAAAGGATTCGTCATAAAAACATCCGTTGGCATCAGTAACCCTGAACATATAGGTTCCGGGTGTCAACCCAACAAAAACGTTGTTGTTTCCGTTGTTCACTACACTTCCGGCAGGTGCGGTAATTTCATATACCAAGTTTGGCGTTCCACCAGTAACGCTAAGGGTTACATCGGAAACAAATGTTGGACATAGCGGGTTGGTGGCTGAAAAATCGATGTCCGTTGGCGGATCCAATGGATCTATGGTGATGGAGTTGGTCACGAAAGTACAACCATTATCATCCCTAACCGTGATGGAGTAAGTGCCATCGGTAAGGTTGGGGAATGTGGGAGAGGCACCAAAGGTGACCCCATCAATACTGTATTCGTAAGGAGCGGTTCCTCCTGTTACGTTTTGTGCCTCGATAATCCCATTTTGTAGACAGGTATATCCCTGGGTCAAAACGGCATTGGCATCCAAAGCGGCAGTAGGAGCAGAAATAGTGTGATATTCGAAGTAATCACAATCCGCACTTCCTTTTCGTTGGTTGATCACAACGGCATAATCCCCGCTTGGCAATCCAGAAAAATTACCGGAGGAATTGGTGGCCAAGGCGTTGTTAATGTCGAAGGTGTCCTCGTCAAAACCCGCAGCATCGAACAAATAATAAGTTAGCTGATAACCGTTACTGCTTACCAAATTGAAGGTGATGGCACCAGTTGAATCGCCAAAACACGAAACGTCTGTTACCGAAGTTGCGTTGTAATCGGCAGCAGGCCTAAACTCAATGGTAACCGTGTTTGAAATATCATGACAGTTGTTCCTGTCCACGACCACAAAGGTGTACTGTCCTGGATCGTAAATATCAAAAATCTGACTTGTCTGATAGGCAGAAGCTGGAATGTCGTTTACGGACGGGTAGGAAATAATGGTATTTCCACCTTCATCCACATATGACCAAATGGCGTACGTGTGGGGTGTTTTTCCTCCGGTGGACTCCATAAGAATATTCCCCTCCTTACAGGTAATGTGTTGGGAAATCCTCGCCTCCAATTCCAGATCTGTAAGATCATTGATGGTCACCTGTTCGGTATAGGTACAATTATCGTCTGTTCTTATGGACACGTCGTATACCCCATCATTCAAATTTTCAAATGTATAGTTGTTATCGGAAGTAGGGCCGTAGGTGTCCACAATGGTTCCTCCCAAAGACACTTCGTAATAGTATTGGGGCTCCACGTTTAGAATGGAAATGGCAATCTCGCCCAACCCGTTACAATCGGTGTCCTTTGGAGTTACTTCTACCTGAAAATCCCTTTCCAGAATACCAATGTTGTCCAAAACGAACACACAACCATCAGTTACTCCGGCTTGTCTCATTTCCACCATGTAAGCACCGTTGGTGTCAATATCAAAGCTTGGGCTGGATTGGTAAGGCACCAAAACAGTTCCATTGGCCTGGTTCACCAATTGGTATTCATAGCTCAATGGCATATTTGTTACGGTGATGTTTCCATCCGTTTCACAAATAATGTCCCTAGTGGTGTATTGGGGATCTAATGGGTTTTTGTAAATATTGAAATAGAACCTACTGAAACATCCGTTTTGGTAGTTGATTACCAAGCGGTATTGACCGGAATCGGAAGCCAAGAAGTCGTTACCGGTGTCCAAGGTGTTCCAGGTACAACTTGGGGTGGTATTGGCACACCCACTAGTGGCCGCAGCGCAGCTACCCTCGTCCAACTGTTGCCAAACAATGCTCAAGGCATCGGGAATGTTTACTTGTATAAGTTCAGTGTCGTTTAGCCCGCACAAAAAGATTTCCGGGGTCTCACTACCATCATTGGGACATACGATTACGTCGCCGTCAATGGTGTTGGTAGTGTCATTGATCAATGCGGTTATTGGGTTGGACTGAACGGAACCGAACAGCTCCACCTCAATAATTTCCATGAAATCCTTACATGGGTCGGCTACTTGTTTATCAACCAAATAGGTGCCCACTTCAGTAACCAAAATGGTACTTGGGTCGTTATCAGAATCCGCATCGGTAATAACGGTATCTATTCCAACATCTATTTGGTTGTTGCCATTTTCATCGCGGTACCAGATATAGTTATCAAAGTTGTCACCAGCATCCAATAACACGTCATCCCCACACATTTGTACGGTTCTGCTAAAGTTACAGGCACTAAGGTCGTCCAACAAGAAGTTTGTGGCGCCTGGGGTTCCAAAACCACACCCATCAAAATCGGAAACACTAGGGTCATCCGTAATCTGTGCAGTGTTTATGGAACCTTGATAAGTGGAATAGGCCAAGTTTTGAATGATGTCGGTACAGGCATCAATAAAGTCAAAACAGTTTTCGGCCACCTGAACGCGCATTCTGATGGTTGCGGCAGGGTCCCCTTCTTCAATAATACTATCCGGAATGGTAAAAATGATGGTTCTTGTGCCTGGATCATAGGAATAGGTTACCCCGGCTGGCATGTTGATACTTAACTCATCCAGCGTAACATTGATTGGCAGTACATCCCTAATGGTGTAATTAATGGCGTCATCATTACCCACATTTTCAAATGTGAGCACATAATCCAGATATTGGCCAAGGTGTACACCCTGTCCCGTAATATCGTTGCCACCGATATCCTCTACGGTTTTCGCGAGGTTCATCAGGGGTTCTATGATCTCTACATCCAAGGAGGTAAAGAAAATATCGTATTTGTCTTGGGTAGACGATGCGCGGAGTGTTGCCCCAGTCTCATCATTGGGAATTATGGTCTGGTTAGGGTTGGGGATGGTAAACAAATCCACGTCCCATCCCAGCGTATTGATACTGTTTGGGTTTCTTGTGGTTACTATAGAACCCTCGTTGGTAATGTTACTATTGAAAAAGTTGGTTGAGGGATTTGCCGAGTTGGACAACGTGGTAAAAGAACCATTGCTGTCCGCCCTAATGGCCAATCGGTCTCCTGAAATTCTGTTATCTCCTTCCAATGCGGCTACACCCAATTTGGCATTTACAGGAAAAGGCGCTGGCAAGGTAGTGAACCCACTAAATGGAATATCCACGGTTTGACCTGATTTAATACCCGCATACCCATCAAATGTGGTGATGTATTTACCTGGAAGGGTTGGGTTTTCGTATACAATGATTAAGGTCCAACCACCAGAAACACCTCCGGTTACACTATCCCCATTACTTGCCCTCACATTGGCGACAAAATATTCTCCATCTGGGTTGGCAAGGCTGGAAAGGATCGAGGTTACGTCCTTGTAACAGGCATAGGGCGCGTAGTTTCCAAAGTCGGAATCCCCTTCCCCATCAAATAAAATTTCATCTGCTGTAATGTCTACGTATGAAGCTCCGGGAACCCGAAACTTAATTTGGTCAAAATCAGTACTTCTATTATTGTCCCTATACACAGCCGACCAATACAAACCTGCATAACGAATCAAGGAACAGCTGGCATCTGGAATGGCAAGAGTTGCACTACTTGAACTGAAGGTGGAAGGATCCCCGTCAATATCTATGTATTGCATGTTCAGCCTGTCATTATATTCCGAACTGCTTCCCGTTAAATTGTAAGGGTCTTCTGGGTCGTTGGATCCTTCGTCCCTGTTTACGATGTTATTGGCGATGAAGGTAAGATCTCCTTTGAGCCTATTTTCATAGCGGACGTCGAAGGTGTTCTTCACCTGTGCAAATCCTGCATAAGAGAACAAGAAAATACAGGCGGCAATGCCCCATCTGAGTAGAGATTGTTTCATAGGTTTGGTGCTATGCTGTTGCGTTTGGTTTTACCCGCATGATCCACATCTCATCTTCATACGAGCGGTTTAGTTTGTTGTAATATGAGGTTAGTGCGTTGCCCCAAGTCTCATGTCTCTTGAGGTAAACGTATCTAAGGTTGTCGTTGGGGTTAATGAAGTAGCTTGCGTTCAATCCTCTGGAATTCAGCTCTTTTACGAATCTTCTTGCGTTGGATGAATTATCAAAGACATTGGCAATAATGTAAAACCCAGAAGGCAGACCATCTATGGCCTGAGTGGTCATGGACACACCTCCTACCCCGTGGTTGGCCCCGCGGGTTGTTACGTTTTTGGACAGTGTGTTGTTGCCATACTTGGAGGAACCATTTTGCGCAACGGGATTGTAACCGGCAATTTGTGAATTACCTCCATTTACGTTCATGATCCAAGCATCGCCCTGGTATTTCCCATCCATATTGGACCGATAGGCGGTCAAGGCCTCATTTTTGTTCTGGAACTCACCAAGGTATACATAGTTAAGGCCGTTCTTTGGATTGGTAAAGTAATCCGCATCGATGCCCTGTGCCCTTAGTTTTTCTACAAAAGCAGCTACATTGTTCGGGTCTTTGAATACATTGGCGATCAAGTAATGTCCGCTTTCAACCTCTGGAACAACATGCGCCTTGAAACCGGATACGCTCTTGGTGCTTTTTGTGGCCCTTAGGGTCTGATCTTTTTTAACAGGGGTTGTGGTTGCCAACCTGTTTTGGTTTTTGGTCTCATTTATTTTTATGACCTTTTTGGTGGACGTTGCATTGGAAAGGCCATGGTTTGCCAAAGGCTGGGTAGGACGCGTAACAATATCCGAACTATCCACATTGGCGAAGTACAGTTCTTTTGCTTTTTCCTCCAGCTCTGGATTTTCACCTCTTGTTTCACGCTTTACCATTTTCATAACGGTCTCAAAGCGTTTTTCCAAATCCTGTTTTCTGGTGGTCTCAATGGAATCCTGTCGCATTAAGAGTTCGTCCAGAATGGCATCGTTTTCGGCAAGTTTGTCCTTCAACTGGGCAATCTCCAGATCTTTATCCGTAATGCTCAGGCTATCTTGGGGTACGTCCTCATCGTTGGACACCAATTCTTCCCCTTCTTTTTCCAGCATTACGCGGTCTTCGGTAAGGTTTGGTGTAAATGAATAGGCCAAGGATATCTCGTGGGTTACCCCAAAGTTTTCGAATTCGTTCGTAAGACCTTTTTCAACAGTATACCCTAAGGAAACGTTTTTGGTCAGGTTAAAACCAAGACCGGCAGATGCACCGTAATAGTCATCATAACCTGCTTGTACCCAACCTAATTTTGGAAGGTCCAGGATCAAATTTCCGCCCAGTACCAGATTTTCATCGCCCACCTTTCTAACCCTTGCAAGCGGCATTAAACGGGCTTTTTCCAATAAACCGGCGCCATTTTTAAACTGATGGGTATATTGTAGGTGTCCGGAATAGGTTTTTTCGTTGAAATCCGTAATGGATTCACTGGTTTTCAAGTTGTAATCAAACAAGTTTTCAGCAAAACCACCAATATCAAAGTTGCCTATGGAAAAGTTGAAACCAGGTTGAAAACTTACCAGCGAACTGCTCTCCAACGTATTCAAGAATGGATCAACTTCTACGGAATTGGCCCGGTCTTGGTTAAAGGCACTTTGGTAATAGCTTACGTTGGCACCGAATGTAAAGGTGCTGTTAGGGCTTAGGCGTATGCCGTATGCATAATTGGCATGCACTCCAAAGTTGTTGAAAAGTCCTTCGCGGTTGGTAAAAAGGCTAAGACCCACACCGCTTCTATCACTAACCCTACCACTGTAACTTAAAAAGTATACCTGGTTGTTGTCATCAAAAGATACCGACTGGTTTCTATGGAACAAGTTGATATAGGACTTGTCTTCCCTAACGGTTGAAAACGTAGGGTTGATCAAGAACCTGTTGAATTTCAACAAGTTCTGGGAAGGGATGTTATAGGGTACAAACGGATCCTCTTCCTGTCCACGCATTCCGGTGAAGACAAGTAGCAAGATGAATGTTAGTAATAGTAGAGGTTTTTTGGTCTGCATTTCTGCTTATTTGATAACAGTTATGGTTCCTTGTTTCAGGCTCTTTCCACCCCGCGTAATCTTATAATAGAAGATCATACTCTGCTTGTTGAAGGCAGTGGTGGATTGTGGCCAGTTATTTTCGTAGCCCGTTTGGCTAAATACTTGTTCCCCCCTTTCATTGAAAATGGTCACAAGTACGTTGGGGTCTCTAGAATAGGTGTTTGGCAGCACCCATAGATCGTTTATTCCGTCACCGTTGGCAGTGATTACGTTGGGTATGGCGAACATATCCCTGAAAACCACTGTGATTACCTTGCTAACAGTACAGGTTCCGAAGCTGGCGATAAGCAAGTATTCGCCTTCTTCTTGGAAACCAAAGCTGTCTGAACTGGATATCAGGATATTTCCCGCATCGTACCATTCATAGGAATCTGCGCCGCTGGCAGTAACCGTTACGGTTTCACCTTCAATGATGATGAGATCTTGTGGTTTATCTATTGCCAAAAGGGATTCATCAAATGCACTGATGGTAATTTCGTTGGAAACAATGGGACAATCGCCAGTTGTAATGGCCAATTGGTAGACTCCAGGTGCATTCACGGTGAACGTTTCAGAAGTGGTGTTTACAGCCACTCCGTCCTTTCTCCATTCATACATTTCGCTGGATAGGTCAAAAGATGTGTCCAATGAAATGACATCCCCTCCGTCACAGAAAACAGTTCCGTTGGAAGTGATGACCACGGTTTGATTCGATTTCAATTTCACATCCAACCCGTTGGAGGTGGCATTGAATGTATCCACGGTGCCATAAAGGCTATACGTTCCGTTTTCTTCGTTGGAAACGGTGATTGTTTTTGAAGTTTCTCCACTAATGTCAGTGCCGTTCAATTTCCACTGATAGGAGAAGGAAGATTGTAAATCGGCAGTAACATCTGTCTTGGAGCCGTTTTCGCCCACAGCATTGATTTTGGATAAGCTAAGGGTGGCATCCGTGTTTTCGCAGGAAGTATAGGCGCCCACAAAAGCCACTACCAATTCAAAGGAATCAGGGGAAACCACCGTTGTGGTTGCCGAGGCTATTGGAGCTGAAGTACAGGGACCTCCATTTTGGGTCACCTCTACATAATATTCCCCTACTTCACTGATGGTCAAGGAACTGTTGGTTGCACCTGAAATTGCCACACCGTCTTTAAACCATTGGTAAGTAGGTGATGAAGCCGTTGTACTTACCGATAGTGTTTTGGACTGTGATGGGAGCAACACGATGTTTTCCTCACTTTGAAGGGTTACTTCATAGCTGCCCGCACTTGTAATATTTACGGCAGCTGATTTTTCTATACAAACTCCAGAACCGCTGATTTCTACAGCATAGGATCCCTCAAAGCCGGCAACACTGGTGTTGATGTTATAGGAACTACCCTCAACAGTTGGCCCGCTGATGATACTTCCATCCTTATACCAGGTATAGGAATACCCCATTCCGGTAATGTTTGCGGTTAGCGTGTGTGGGTCTCCAGGACATATTTCCACATTGCTGTTGCCCGTAATGGCAATTCCCGTGCTGGTTCCCGTACTTATTTCTATGGTATTGGAGAGCGTGTTGGCAGATCCGGAACAGATGGAACCGTAGTCCAATTCAACATAGTACATGCCTGGGTCCGAGACGGTTATGCTTTCCGTTTTTTCGGCCAATAGGGTACCACTCTTGTACCAATTGTATAAATACGTACTGGCGTTTGGGATATTGTGGGGTTTCAAGGTTACGGAACCTCCACCACAAATTTGGATGACACCTCCCGGGGGAATGGTTCCGCTGCCATTTTCACTGATAAGAAGCGGCGAGTTGTAATCTATGTAATACATGGAAAATGCATCCGAAGCAGGACTCGTTTTGGCCGGATTGGTACTCCTGACCCTGAACTTAAAGTTCTCCCCACGGGTATCTGTGGGCAGTGCAAACTGAAATTCAAAGTCGAATGTGGTGTTTTTGTCACTTACACGATCCAGTTCCGTTGGGTTGCTGAAGTATCCATTTGCATCTGATAGTTCAAGGATGAACTCATTGTTAGATGCCACCAATGGCGGGTTCCAGGTAAAGTTTACAAAATATTCGTTGAAGCTGGCAGATGCACAGGCCGCGGTCCATGCAGAGTTTCCTGCCAAATTGGGGTTGTCGGCCGGAGTGGGTTTGTTCAAGACCTGGGCGTTTACCCCCAATGCAAATAGGAGCATAACGGCCAAAGCCAGAAACGGAATACCATAGGTTGAACTTCTTTTTTTCATCACCGTTAGTTTTTAAGAGGTTATGGGCAATAATGCCCTGTTAGTTTGTGCCCCTTAATGTGTCTGTTCTTCAGGGCAGTTCTCTGTGCCCCGATTTCATATAGTATTCCAATAACAAATATGTTGTTAATTTCGTCGAACGGAAAGATATTGTTGTGGGTGATGCCAAAAGTGTTGTGAAATCGCGTACTTTGTATAGACCAAAGCACAAATAATAGCGATGAACAGTTGATTTTGCTACATTTGCGCTTCAAATTTTGAATATGGCTGAAGAGGTAAAATCCCTGAATTTTATAGAGCACATTATCGAAGAAGATCTTCGGAGTGGGTATACATTGGACGATTTGCGATTTCGATTTCCACCGGAACCAAACGGCTATTTGCACATAGGGCATGCCAGTTCCATTTGCCTCAATTTTGGGCTTGGACTTAGGTATAATGCACCTGTTAATCTGCGTTTTGATGACACCAACCCCGCCAAGGAGGAAAAGGAATATGTGGATGCCATAAAAAAGGATGTTTCATGGTTGGGATTTGATTGGGATACAGAGTGTTACGCATCGGATTATTTTCAACAACTGTATGATTGGTCCGTTGAGCTGATCAAGCTAGGGAAGGCCTATGTAGACAGCCAAACCTCAGAGGAAATCGCCAGCCAGAAGGGTACCCCAACGGAACCGGGCAAACACAGCCCTTACCGTAATCGTTCCGTAGAAGAGAACCTGACATTGTTCGAGGGCATGAAGAATGGTGATTTCAAGGAAGGGGAACATGTGTTAAGGGCCAAGATTGACATGGCCTCTTCCAACATGTTAATGCGTGATCCCGTCATGTATCGAATTTTACATAAAGCACACCACAGAACTAATACCGATTGGTGTATTTATCCCATGTATGATTGGACACATGGGGAAAGCGACTATATTGAGCAAATCTCACACTCCCTATGCACATTGGAGTTTTTGCCACACCGAGAGCTGTACGATTGGTTTTTGGACCAATTGGTATCTAAAGATAAATTACGGCCAAAACAGCGTGAGTTTGCCCGCAGAAACTTGAGTCATACCGTAGTAAGTAAGCGGAAATTGTTGCAATTGGTAACCAGTGGTGTGGTAGATGGGTGGGACGACCCCCGTATGCCGACCATATCCGGTTTAAGGAGAAGGGGCTATACACCGGAGTCTATCCGGAGTTTTGCGGATACCATCGGGATTGCGAAGCGAGAGAATGTGGTGGACGTATCGTTGTTGGAGTTTCATGTAAGGGAACACCTTAATAAAATTGCCCCGAGGGTAATGGCTGTACTCAATCCATTAAAGTTGGTCATCACTAATTATGAAGAGGGAAAAGAAGAGTGGTTGGAAGCAGAAAACAACCCAGAGGACGATGCGGCAGGATTTAGAAAAGTTCCTTTTTCCAAAGAATTATATATTGAGCAAGAAGATTTTAGGGAAGAGGCCAACCGAAAGTTTTTCAGATTAAAATTGGGTGGCGAAGTACGATTGAAGAACGGGTACATCATCAAGGCTGAAAGTTGTACCAAGGATGCGGAAGGCAATGTGGTTGAGGTACAATGCACCTATGATCCCAAAAGTAAAAGTGGTTCTGGAACCGAAGAAAGTTTGCGTAAAGTGAAAGGAACCCTTCATTGGGTTTCCATTCCCCATGCCATCACCGCCGAAGTTAGGTTGTACGATCGACTTTTTTCCGATGCCACTCCGGATGCACACAAGGATAAGGATTTTATGGAATTCGTAAACCCGAACTCGTTGGAAAAGATAACCGGTTATTTGGAGCCAAGCTTAAAAGATGCCTCCATTGGGGAGCAATTTCAATTTCAACGTATGGGATATTTTAATGTTGATAAAGAATCAACTCCTGAGAAATTGGTTTTTAACAGAACCGTGACATTAAGGGATACTTGGGCCAAATTGGAGCAAAAACCATAGCATAACTTTTGATTATGGAAATCTAAGTCGTTCATTGATAAAACTTATAAAAACTGACTTTAAACGGCGCTCTATGGCGCCGTTTTTATTTTCCGATTGGTGTTTGGACATTGGCATCTCCAAAAAGCCAAGAAACGGCCTCTTTTTCATTTTTTAACCGTTAGCGTTAATCTTTCCATGGATTGCATCAATTGGTGCCCTGATCTGAATGTAATTTGCCAATGTATTGGTTGAACAATATGATTTTGAGCTAGAAATTGATGTTTGCCAATCTTCACTGAAGTTTCATTTAAAACATTTTATTATGTCAAATAACACTGGAAATATTTTAACCGCTTTGTTAACCGGTGCAGCCATTGGTGCCGGAGTAGGAATCTTGTATGCACCGGATAAAGGGAAAAAAACGAGAAAGAAAATTAAAAAGAGTGCATTGAAGGCCAAAGACGATTTAACACAGAGCATTACCCATGCAAAGGATGAGTTTTCCAAATCTGCAGAAGCCAAGAAAATTGAGTTTGAAGAAAAGTTGGAGGACACTTTGTCCAGTATGAGCTACAAGGCCGACGACATTATCGTTGCCCTTGAGAAAAAATTGGAAGACCTAAGGGAAAAGAATGCCCAACTTCAAAAGTAATTCATGGCATTTGAGGATTTAAAGGAACAGATAGCCGATGCAGAACATAGTGCCAAGTCCTATGTAAAGAACAGCATTGATTTTTATCGACTACAAAGTTTTAAGTCGATGATGCAGGGCATCACCATGGCCGCCAAGGTGTTCTTGGTGGGTTCCATGGTTGGCTTGGCATTATTGTTTCTGTCCATAAGTGTTGCCTATTGGCTGGGAACTATGTTGGATAGTACGGCAGAAGGTTTTCTAATTGTAGGTGTATTCTATGTACTGGTCGGTACAATTTTGTTTGCCCTACGGAAAAGGTTGGAAATACCACTCTTGAAGAAATTTTCTAAATACTATTTTGAAGAATCATGATACGCAAGCAATACAGCTCATTTGAAGACATAGAACAGGACTTGAAAATCCTGAAGTTACAACGTCAGATTGATGAAGAAAAACTGAAATTGTCTTTTGAGAATACCAAGAAGGAATTATATCCTGTCAATATTTTGGGAGGCGTGGCCCCTATACTTCAGAAGATAGCCATCTCATTGGTGGCCAAAAAAGTATTGCAAAAAATCAGTTGAACTTGACCAGCTTCAAAAAGAAAGGCTCCGGAATCGGAGCCTTTTTATTTTAAAAGAGAGGGGTTATTCTCCCCCGTTTTTCTTGTTCTGCTGTTTCATGGCTTGCCCAATTTGGTTACTGGCCGTAAAGGAGGCCACCATGTTGTTCAGCATATCACTACCCGCTTGTGGAGAGTTGGGTAACAAAATCAGGTTGGTATTGGTTTCCTCACCAATGGCCTGCAGCGTATCATAGTGTTGGGTAACCACAATAAGCGCTGATGCTTCTTGGGAATTGATGCCCACCTTGTTCAGTACTTCCACGGATTCTTCCAAACCTCTGGCTATTTCCCTACGCTGATCGGCAATACCCTGTCCTTGCAGTCGCTTGCTTTCTGCCTCTGCCTTGGCTTTTTCCACAATCAATATTCTGGCGGCGTCCCCTTCAAACTGGGCCGCAATTTTTTCACGTTCGGAAGCGTTGATTCGGTTCATGGCCGCTTTTACCTGGGCATCCGGGTCAATATCGGTAACCAAAGTCTTGATGATATCATACCCATATTCCAACATGGCATCCTGCAATTCAGCCTTTACAGCGATGGCGATATCGTCTTTTTTCACGAATACGTCGTCCAATTTCATTTTAGGCACTTCGGCACGGACCACATCAAATACATAGGAAGTAATCTGATCATGGGGGTATTCTAATTTATAAAAGGCCTCATATACTTTATCCTTGATGACAACATATTGTACTGAAACCTTCAGTTTCACAAATACGTCATCCAAAGTTTTTGTTTCCACAATAACATCCAATTGCTGAATTTTTAAGCTCAATCTTCCGGCAATACGGTCAATCAATGGAATTTTCATTTGAAGTCCAGAATTCCGAACACTCTGGAATTTACCAAACCGCTCAATCACGACCGCAGTCTGTTGTTTTACAATAAAGAAGAACTTGAAAAGAATAACCAGCGCAAAAAAAGCGCCAAGTATTAGATAATAGTTGCCCATGGTGTTTAGATTTTTATGTTAGAAATGGAAATTACAAAACTCTTGTACACAATAGGTCACCATCCATCAACTTTTGTTACACATCCGTCAATTGGGAAGGATGGAAATAGCGGTTTTGATGCGTTTCACACTTTCCTCTTTTCCAATAAGAGCCATAATATCGAACAAATGGGGTCCTTTCATGTCACCCACAATCACCAAGCGCAACGGGGGCATTACCTTTCCAAAGGAAAGTTCTTTATGGGCAATCCAATCTTTGACTTCCGTTTCAATAGAGGTAGAATCAAAACCACTCAGCCCGTCTAGAAGTTCGGCTACTTCACCCATGATTTGAGTCGTATCTTCCTTCCATTGTTTTTTAACGGCTTTCTCATCATAGGTTGCAGGTGCTTCAAAAAAGTAATTGCCCAGGACCCAAAAGTCTGACACAAAAACAGCTCTTTCCTTAATGAGGGAAACCACGTTTTCCACAAACGGAACATCACACGAAACACCTTTATTTTCTAATTCTTTTTGAAAAAGCTGGGCAAGTTCCTTATCACTTTTTCGTTGTAACCATTGCTGATTATACCAACTGTTTTTTTCTGGGTCAAAACGGGCGCCTGATTTGTTCACACGCTCCAAACTAAAGGCTTGTACAAGTTCTTCCAAAGAAAATATTTCTTGTTCCGTACCTGGGTTCCAACCCAATAGGGCCAAAAAGTTCACCACCGCTTCGGGAAAGAATCCGGATTCTTTATACCCCTTTGAATCGTTCCAAGAAAGAGGAAAAACGGGGAAGCCTCCTTTTTCTCCATCACGCTTGCTTAATTTTCCTTTGCCTACGGGTTTCATGATCAAGGGCAAATGCGCAAATTTTGGGACTTGCCAATCAAAGGCGTTGTACAGTAATTGGTGAAGCGCCAAGGAGGGCAACCATTCTTCGCCACGGATCACATGGGAAATTTCCATCAGATGGTCATCCACAATATTGGCCAAGTGGTAGGTGGGCATGCCATCACTTTTAAAGAGCACCTTATCGTCCAAAATGTTGGTGTCTATTTTTATTTCACCACGAATGATGTCATGGAGAATAAGCTCTTCATTTTGTGGCGACATAAAGCGTATCACATAATCTTCACCGGCATCCAATTTGGCTTGGACTTCTTTTTGGGAAAGCGAAAGGGAATTGGTAAGTTTTAATCGGTTATGCCAATTGTAGATAAAGGTTTTTCCTTTAGCTTCATGGTCTTTACGATGGTGGTCCAACGTTTCAGCAGTATCAAAAGCGTAGTAGGCCTTGCCTTTTTCAATAAGTTGCAAGGAAAAGTCTTTGTATAGGTGTTTGCGTTCACTTTGGCGGTACGGACCAACGGCACCTTCTTTTCCTGGACCTTCATC
>JAGQZL010000300.1 GCA_020434915.1 Allomuricauda sp.
ACGGTAGAGGTCGCCCGCAAAGATACTGGCCTCGTCCCCTCCCGTTCCGGCACGGATTTCCATCACGGCATTTTTGGAGTCTTCGGGATCTTTGGGAATCAACAAAAATTTGATTTCCTCCTCCAACTTGGGCATGGCACTTTTGGCCTCATCCAATTGCATTTTGGCCATCTCCACCATTTCGGCATCACTACCATCGGCAATGATTTCCTCCGCCTCTTGAATATTGTTGGTGAGGGTAATGTATTCCTCGCGTTTATCGGCAAGGACCTTAAGGTCTTTATATTCCTTGTTCAGCTGAATGTACCGCTTTTGATCAGCAATGACCCCGGGTTGAATGATCAAATCCGAAACCTCATCAAAACGTTGCTTAACTATATTGAGTTTGTCTAGCATAAATCTATCCTCCTTGAGACTGCGAATTTACGATTAATTTGTACATTTAGTAAACATGCTCTCTTTGATACGGCTCAAAACTTACAGGCTTACTTTCTTGTTTTACAAGTCTCTGTTGCCTATTTCCATCTTTGTGAGCTTTTTTCTTTTTTTTATCAAAGTTTCGTTCCCAACGCTAGTGATAATCAAATCTGTTCTTCTAGGATTTTATTTCTTGAAATTTATGGATGCAAGGTCAAAAACGGATTTGGTTTTTTATCAAAACTTCGGGTTGTCCACCATACAGCTTTACTTGATTTCAATTGTTTATGATGGTTGTGTTTCAATCTTTATTTACTCCCTCTTTTTATTATGGTCCTAGAGGTTGACAACATAGAACTGAATTATGGTACAAAGAAAATATTGTCCGGTATTTATGTCCGTGCCCAACAAGGAGAAGTAACCGGAATCTTGGGAAGAAACGGTTCAGGAAAAACTTCGTTGCTCAACATCATTTTTGGTAGTTCATCCCCTAAATACAAATCTATTCGGGTTGACGGGAGTAATATCCAGAGCCCATTATTTTCAACAAACAAAATTGCCTATCTGCCCCAACATAGACTACTACCAAAGAAAACTAAACTAAAAACGGTATTCAAAATTTACAATGTGGAATGGGAGGAATTCATTGGCTTTTTTGAAAATTTCAAAATCTACAAAGGTTTTCATGCAGATGACCTTTCCAGCGGTGAACTTAGGTTGGTTGAAACCTATTTAACATTGAAAAGCAACAAAAATATCATTCTGTTGGACGAACCCTTCTCCTTTATAGCCCCGGTTTATGTGGAAAGAATCAAAGACTTGATCAATAAGCAAAAGTCACAAAAAATCATATTGGTTACTGACCACTATTATGAACACATTTTAGAGGTGAGCGATAAAATATACTTCCTCAACAATGGCTGCTCCAAGGTAATCAGCAACATTGATATGCTCATGAATGAAGGGTATCTACCCTCTAATTCCCCACAAAAGTAGTCCCAAGGGTAATGATAAAAGCATTGAGGCCATCACTGCGGTCGTACTGGCTAAAACGCAAATCAATGGTCTTTAGACCAAAATTGAGTACCCGCGCACTGGTAAAAATATCCTTGTATTGGATACCGACCCCATATTGATGGGCATTATAATCGGACAGGTCATAGTCAGAAGTATAAAACTCAGCTGTGGAAAGCGCTTGTTCTTTCGGATAAAAATAATCGGCAGCAGTTTGGGTGTAATAGCGATATGTCGGATACAATGTGAACTTATCCGTCAATTTAAAGGGAGCCTCCAAACTGGCCGTGTGCGAAGTAATTCCCCAATCATCCCAATAAAAACGATAGTAGGTACGAAGCACTACCAAATCGTTCAGGTAATAATTGAGCCTTCCGCCAAAAGGCACCTTGAACCTACTGTCCGGTAATTGCTCCACGTTATCGGCCAATTGAAAATCATCGATATAGAAATCCTCAAAATCCGAAAAATAGACCCGTTGGAACGGGGTGCTTAGCAATCCGTTTTGGGAAACAACATCCAAAAAGAGGGCCCCTTGCAATTTTTTGGTCAAGATCTGTGAAAAACTCAAGGAAAGGGAATAGGAGTTTCTTGTTTCCTTATCAAATTCCGAAAATATAGGGTTGTACGTTCCATTTCCTGTGACACGATTGTCAAAAAATCCATCCCTTAGCTCAATGGGATACACAGGATTCCACTTGTCCAAAAACACCTTCCCGCTTACCGTGATCTCCGTGTTCTTCTCATTGAACAATTTTGTGTAACTGCCCCCAAAACCGATGGAAAAATAATCGTACTCCGATGACAAATAGGCATTGGCACTCCAAATGGAATTACGATCTTCAGAATTATGGGTATACGTTGGATTGATGTAGGCCAAAAGGTCCTTTCTGGACTCCCCTGAAGATGCGTCAAAAGGGGTAACGTTGACACCGCCATCCAAAGGGTTCACATTACTGGAAGATGCCGAGGTATATGCCGATATTCCCACATCCACCGTCAGCACATCATCCTCGTTCATAGGCATACGCAATACAATGGTAGAGGTGGCATCCGTCAACTCTTCCGTACCTTCACCACCGGTTACGGCGGCATGTTGCCCATCTTGACTGTAATAACTAAACAATAGATCCACTTCACTGGTTTCCAATACCCTTTTTTGATAAGAAGCATCTGTTTGTTGGGCAAATCCTACCGAACATACCAATAGGAAAATAAGAATAAGGTTCTCTTTCAGCATTTTGAAATTTAGATGTGTTGACGTTTTGGTGACCATCGGGACTATCGTATTAATTACAACCACAGCCACCTCCTGTTTTACCACCATTGGCACCAGAAGATGCCTCCCGGTAAATATGGAAATTGGTCTCGAACCGTTCACTGGCCCTTGCACCCAACTGCATTTCAATGTCGTTCAGATACACCTTGTCATATTCACGAACTGCCACGCAAGAGCTTGAAAAAATCAAAAGGAGCAATAAAAAAAGAGGTTTTCCCATACTGTAAATTTACTGATTCGTGTTGAACACGATCCCTGTACTTTTATGAATTTTATTCTCGGAATCCACAACCACAGCCTCGACCCCATCAATTTGGTTGATCATGTGGAGCCCCACATCCTTGCCCATAATGAACACGGCTGTGGCCAGGGCATCACATATTTCGGCCTGTTTGGCAAATATGGACACACTACTGATTCCCTTCGTGGGATACCCTGTTCGTGGATCAATGATATGTGAATACTTTTTTCCGTTCAACACAATGTATTTTTCGTAGTTACCCGATGTAGCCACAGAAGATTCCACAATGGGCATCCAACTGAATACTTTATCCTTGCTCAACGGATTTGCAATACCCACCAACCATTT
>JAGQZL010000301.1 GCA_020434915.1 Allomuricauda sp.
CGTAGGACGTAAAGCGAAGTACTCCAAACTTAGGAATCAACCAGCCACTACCCACTAAATAGGAAGCATAGGTAATGGCACTCAGCAAGACCAAAAAGCCTCCAAGCAACACGCCGGTGCCTGATATATCCAATTCACTCCAAAATGTGATGACCACCCCCACGTAGGTAATCAAAATGGCCACGGACTGCACTTTGGTGATTTTCTGTTTGAAAAAAAGCCACGATAGAAACACCACAATGGTGGGATACACAAACAATATGATGCGTTCCAGTCCCGCTTTGATGTAATTCAACCCCAAAAAATCAAAATAACTTGCCAGATAATAACCCACAAACCCAAACAGGAACAACCAGGCGTAGTCCTTTGTTGTGATTTCAATGGAAGGTCTTTTTTTTCGAATCAAAAAAAGAATGAAGATGTAAAAGGGTAAAGAGAACAACATGCGAAAAAGGAGCAAATCCAAGGTCTCTACATGATACTCGTAGGCCAATTTGACCATAACAGCCTTGGAAGAGAACAATACCACTCCCAAAACCCCATAAAAAACACCCAAGCTTTTGTTTGATATGTTCCTAAACTACATCACGCTTGAGTGTTAAGACGTTAAAAATGTTTTGAATTTACAACGGCCAGCACTTACACATTGAACCTAAAGTGCATAATGTCACCGTCTTTCACGATGTATTCCTTGCCTTCTACCCGCATGCGGCCGGCTTCCTTTACTTTGGATTCGCTGCCATATTTAATGTAATCCTCATACGAAATTACCTCGGCACGGATGAAGCCCTTTTCAAAATCGGTGTGGATCACCCCTGCTGCCTGGGGTGCGGTGGCTCCCACAGGAATGGTCCAGGCTCTCACCTCTTTGACCCCAGCCGTAAAATAAGTTTCCAAATCCAGTAGTTTGTAGGCACCACGAATCAATTTGGCGGAACCAGGCTCGGAAAGTCCCAAGTCTTCCAAGAACATTTGACGCTCTTCATAGGTTTCCAATTCGGTGATGTCGGCTTCGGTACCCACGGCCAAAAAGATGACCTCCGCATTTTCATTGGCTACGGCTTCTTTCACCTTCTCTACGTAGGCATTGCCTGTTGTGGCAGCCCCTTCATCCACGTTACAAACGTACATAACCGGTTTATCGGTGATTAACTGCATGGGTCTCACATATTCTGCCCGGTCTTCTTCACTCACCTCTATGGCGCGCACAGAAGTACCTGACTCCAAGCCTTGCTTTAAGGCGTTGAGCACAGCTTCTTCCTTTTGTGCTTCTTTGTTCCCTGTTTTGGCAGCTCTTTTGACCTTGTCAAGCTTTTTTTCCACACTTTCCAGATCCTTCAATTGGAGCTCCATATCAATGGTTTCCTTATCCCGAATAGGATTTACGGAACCATCCACATGCACGATATTGTCGTTGTCAAAACACCTCAGTACATGTAGGATAGCATCGGTTTCGCGAATGTTTCCCAAAAATTGGTTGCCAAGACCTTCTCCCTTACTAGCTCCTTTTACAAGACCGGCAATGTCCACAATCTCAACAGTGGCGGGAACCACACGTTCAGGATTCACCAATTCTTCCAATTTTTCCAAACGTTTGTCGGGTACGTTTACCACCCCAATGTTGGGTTCAATGGTACAAAAGGGAAAGTTGGCACTTTGTGCCTTTGCATTGGACAAACAATTGAAAAGTGTCGATTTTCCTACGTTGGGCAATCCTACAATACCGGCTTTCATTCGCTAGAAATTAGATTTTAAAGTTCAGATTTCACAAGTCAATAAAACATAAAAATAGACTCTCATTATATTTCAAAAGTCCAGTTCAATTGCTCAATGATTATTGAAAACTGATTTGCGGGTGCAAATATAAGTTGAAGTTTTGGTTTGCGGTCTAATATTTACGGATCAGTAGATAGAAGCCCATGACAAACAACCCGATCAGGGCAAAAATGGCCACCAAGGAGAGGATGCATCCCACCTGCTTCCAAATTCCGTTGTATTCCTTCTCTTTATCTTCCATAAAAAAACCCGGACCAATTTTGGTCCGGGCTAAATTACATGTTTTTTATTGTTTAGCCATTGGGTGCATTAAACGTTGTTTGCCGAATAGCTCATCCTCCGTTTCTTCATGGTCCTCGTCCGGTACGCAGCAATCCACGGGACATACGGCCGCACATTGGGGCTCTTCATGGAAACCTTTGCACTCTGTACATTTATCGGGAACAATATAATAAAGCTCATCACTGACCGGTTCCTGTACCTCTTCTGCGTTAACGGCCTTACCATTGGGCAATACCACATCCCCTTTTAAGGAAGTACCGTCACCATATCTCCATTCATCCGCACCTTCATAAATTGCTGTATTGGGGCACTCTGGCTCGCAGGCTCCACAATTTATGCACTCATCCGTAATAATTATCGCCATAATTTTCTTTTCCTTTTAGGCTGAATAAATTCAGCATGCTTACTTTTGACAAAAATAATCCCTACCTAATTAGTGTACAAATTTAATGGCACCGTATATCCAAACTAAAGAAGCTTTTGTCGAACTTGGAAATTACCTAACGGATTTTTGCGAAAAATGTTATTCCGACAGCCAAGATACCGATGCCGATTTTTTGCATGCCGTTGACTTGGCACAACAACAAAATGGTTGGTTCACTAAAGAAAACATTCTATTTTCTTTAAACGAATGGGGAAAGTCGCTTACGGATGAAAATATCCGTGCTTGGTTGACCAACTATGACATCCAAGAGGTAAGAACTCCCAAGACGGTAGGAATTGTAATGGCGGGGAACATCCCATTGGTGGGCTTCCACGATTTTATGTGTGTCTTGTTGTCCGGTCACAAGGTATTGGCCAAACTTTCATCCAACGATAAGGTGTTATTACCTTTTTTGGCTAATTACTTGATTCAACAAGAACCTTCATTATCCAGAAGAATTCAATTTGTTGAGGGAAAGATGGAAGGTTTTGAAGCGGTCATAGCTACGGGAAGCAACAACACCAGCCGTTATTTTGAATATTATTTTGGGAAAAAGCCCAACATCATTCGAAGGAACCGAAATTCCGTGGCCATCATCACCGGAAATGAGAACCAAGAAGAGTTGGAAACCCTTGGAGAGGACATTTTTAGGTATTTTGGGTTGGGGTGTAGAAACGTTTCCAAAATCTTTGTCCCGGAAGGATATGATTTTGAACCATTCTTTAATGCAATCTATTCGCGTAAAGACATCATCAACCACCACAAATATGCCAACAATTACGACTACAACAAGGCGGTGTAT
>JAGQZL010000302.1 GCA_020434915.1 Allomuricauda sp.
CATGTGTTGGATGATGTTCACCACGTGTTCAATAATGGCCTTGTCCACTTGCTGGGACTCAAGGAATGTTCGGGCCATCTTGGGACCGATACTTTCATCACCATGGTGGAATTTTGGGTCGGCAATATCATGAAGGAGTGCTGCCAATTGTACGATTAGGGGGTTTGCGTTTTCGGCTTCCAACAGTAATTTGGAAGTGTTAAAAACACGTTCAATATGGAACCAGTCGTGTCCTCCTTCGGCATCCAGGAGCGTTTGCTTTACAAAGGCAATCGTATTTTGTACCAATCGGTCTTGATTCATGGAGTGGCATTTATTCCTGAAACAATCTGCTTTTCCACTTCTGAAATAATGGCATCAATATCTCCTTTTATTTCAATTGGGGGATGCACTTTAAATTTTAGATAGGAACCCAAGCCCATTGGGAACTTTCCATAGCGCAACAACTTCCAGGAATTATTTATACTGATTGGTACGATAAGTGCCGATGGAGCATGCTTCATCAAAACCTTTAACCCTGTAGTCCTAAAAGGTTTTGGGGCACCGGTTCTACTTCGGGTACCTTCAGGGAAAATAACGGCACTTCTATGGTACTTTTCTATGTATTGTCCCAGTTTTTCAAGTTGGGTAATGGATTGTTTGGGGTCCTTTCTGTCAATCAATACGGAACCACCATGCCTTAAGTTATAGGAAACACTGGGGATACCCTTTCCAAGTTCAATCTTGCTCACAAACTTGGGGTGGTATTTTCGCATGTACCAAATGATCGGGGGTATATCGTACATACTCTGATGGTTGGTTACAATGATCAAGTGTCTATCGGTAGGGATTTGATGTTCTTTTTCAAATTTATAACGCGTACCCAGAATTCGGGTGCAACCCATAATGAACCAGTTTAGGATGGATACGCTTCGCTTATGGGCATTGTATCCAAAAACGTTCAAACAGAACCATTGAATGGGATGAAAAATGACCAAGACCAATCCAAAGAAGATGAAAAAAAGAATCGTCAGGGGGTATGAAAGCAACTTTTCCACAATGTTTAGTTATAGGTGTCCGTAAAAATAAAAAAACCACCCTTTAGGGTGGCTCTATATTTTGATTCAATGGCCGAATTAACAGAACTCATTATAGGCCTCCATCAAGTTTTCGGCGATAAGTTCGGCAGGTCTCCCTTCAATATGGTGCCTTTCGATCATGTGTACCAGTTCCCCGTCCTTAAAAAGAGCCATACTTGGCGATGATGGAGGGAATGGGATCATGTGGTTACGGGCAGTTTGAACAGCTTCCATATCTACCCCGGCAAATACAGTGGCCAAGTGATCGGGCTTTTTGCTGTTCTGTAAACTCAACTTTGCTGCAGGTCTGGCATTGGCAGCCGCACAACCGCATACCGAGTTGACCACTACGAGTGTGGTTCCCGGTTTATTTAGGGCCTTTTCAACGGCCTCGCTTGTATATAGTTCCTCAAACCCGGCATTGGCCAAGTCTGCTCGCATAGGTCTTACCAATTCTTCTGGATACATAGGCTTCTTTTTGTTTAGGACCCAAAGATACGGCATTATGTGGTTTTTTGCATCACCCTTAACATTGCTTAAGGGGTTGTTTCTCTTCCAATACCCTATATTTGGGGCTTAAAATGTGAAGGATGATCAAATGGGCGGCCGCCTTGTTGGGCTATTTTTTGTTTCGGTTTCCCGGGGCCATTTTGGGATTTCTTTTGGGAAGCTTGGCGGAAAACATGGGAGGTTCCGGAAGCGGCTCAAAAACGGTTTTTTCAAGCTCGGAACAACAGAATGTGTCTCCACGGGATTTTGAACTGAACTTGCTTTCATTGTGTTCCATCATTATAAAAGCTGATGGCAAGGTTAACCAAACCGAACTGGATTATGTGCGACAGTATTTTTTGAGCACCTATGGAAAGGAAAGGGCCAATGCCATTTTCAGGACTTTCAATGAGGTAATCAAGAAAAGGGAGATATCCGCTCAACGCATCTGTGCCTACATGGTGCAACGTACCAGGTATGAAGTAAGATTGCAACTGTTGCATTTTTTATTTGGAATTGCACAAGCCGATGGGCAGTTGAGTCAGGCAGAGACCCAAAAATTGTATGAACTAGCTGGGTATTTGCGGGTAGGTCAGCACGATTTTGAAAGCATCAAAGCGATGTTTGTGAAATCAGCGGACAATGCCTATAAGATTCTGGAGATTGAAAGGAGCGCCACGGATGATGAAGTGAAAAAGGCGTACCGTACGATGGCAAAAAAATACCATCCGGATCGTGTGGTGACAGAAAACGAGGCTATTCGAAAAGGGGCCGAGGAAAAATTCAAAGAGGTCCAGAAGGCCTACGAGACCATTCAAAAAGAGAGGGGAATCTCATAAATTAACACTATGCAAGAATTTTTGTTTTATGTAAAAATGGGCCTTGACCATGTATTGGATCCTGGGGCTTACGATCATATCTTATTTCTTTCTGCGCTGGCCGTACCCTTTACCTTCAAAAATTGGAAACATGTGTTGATTCTGGCCACCATTTTTACCGTGGCGCATTGTACATCGTTGGCGTTGTCCGTTTATGAAGTGGTAACCGTAGATGTTGGACTCATTGAATTCCTGATTCCCGTAACGATCTTAATAACGGCACTTTTCAATTTCACCTATGTGTTCAAGGAAGGTGTGAATCTTGGAGAATTATTGCATTATGTGGCTACTGCCTTTTTTGGGTTGATTCACGGATTCGGCTTTTCCAACTACTTTAAAATGCTGATGGCGGAGGAAGAAGACAAGATTACGCCCTTGTTGGGCTTTGCCACGGGCATAGAATTATCCCAGGTAACCATCATTTTGCTGGTTTTGGCCATTGCCTTTGTATTTTTGGACCTATTGAAGGTAAAAAAGAACATTTTTATCGCCGTTGCGTCCATTTTGATCATTGCCATTACAATACCCCTGCTTATTGCTACGTTTCCCAAGTAAGGCCTTCGTTAAATTTAACCGAATAAGGTTGTAAAGGTCTTTCAAAGCAGGTATATTTATTTCATTATCAGCTTATTTATTTGAATGGATGAAGGAGAGCAAACAACAAAAGTACGATAAGGCCTATTTACGGATGGCCCTGGAATGGAGCAAACTTTCCTATTGCAAAAGAAGGCAAGTGGGTGCCATCATCGTTAAAGATCGTATGATCATTTCGGATGGGTATAACGGCACTCCGACAGGTTTCGAGAACTTTTGTGAGGATGATGAAGGATAT
>JAGQZL010000303.1 GCA_020434915.1 Allomuricauda sp.
CAAAAGCAACATTGTAGACCGTATTCAAGGCATTTTCATCCGTATTGGTTATGGCCCTGACATTCATTTCAATTACATTATCAATGTACGTGAAATCCCTTGAAAAAGAACCATCACCATTGATTACCGGGGATTCATGTTGCATCAGTTGCATTACAAATTTCGGTATCACCGCGGCATAGGCACCATTTGGGTCTTGTTTTCTTCCAAAAACATTAAAATATCTGAGACCAATGGTGGATATACCGTATGTTTTGGAAAACACATCGGCATATAGTTCATTTACATATTTTGTAACAGCGTAGGGAGATAATGGTCTTCCAATTTTGTCTTCGACTTTAGGCAGGGATTTGGAATCACCATAGGTGGATGAACTGGCTGCATACACCAAACGTTTTGCCTTGTTATCCCGTGCTGCAACCAACATATTCAAAAAGCCGGAAACATTAACATCGTTGCTGGTGATCGGGTCGTTGATGGATCTTGGAACGGAGCCTAAAGCCGCTTGGTGAAGAATATAATTCACATTTTTACAGGCTTTTTGGCAGTCATCCAAATTTCGGATATCCCCCTCGATCAACGCGAATCTCTCATTTTCAAGTAGATGGGAGATATTTTCTCTCTTTCCAGTGGAAAAATTGTCCAGACATGTCACGTAATTGCCATTGCCTAGCAAAGCCTCACAAAGATTGGAGCCAATGAAACCGGCACCTCCGGTTACTAAAATGTGATGTTTTGGGTTGAGTTTAAGATGAGATATATCCATGGACAGTTATGGGAATTTCAGGCAAAGATGAAGAAAAGATGTTAAAAATAAGGTGGTTTTAGATGAACTTTTCATAAAACGGATAAACTGCATTTTTAGTGCAGAAAGTAAGGTTTTATAGTCTATCATAGAGTATAAGGGGGGAGGGGAGGGCCTGAGTAGCTATGTTATTTCCCATAAAAGCCCTTGTACCACTCAATAAAATGATGGATGCCTTTTTCCACAGGGGTATCAGGACTGTATGCGTAATCTAGACGTAGATCACTGATGTCTGCCCAGGTTTTTTTTACATCCCCAGGTTGCATGCCCATCATATTTAATTTGGGTTGTATCCCAAGTTCTTTTTCTATGGCATCAATGAAGGTCATTAGTTTAACAGGTCTGTTATTGCCAATATTGTAGATATGATATAGGTTTTCTGGTTGGTAAGTATCGGTATGATCATCTTCAATAATCTTTACGACCCCAGTTGTAATGTCATCGATATAAGTGAAATCCCTTTCCAATTCCCCATTGTTAAAAACATTAATGGGTTTTCCCTTTAAGATGGCCTCTGTGAACAAAAACATGGCCATATCTGGGCGGCCCCATGGCCCATATACTGTAAAAAAACGTAATCCAGTGGTTCTTAGACCAAAGAGGTGACTATAGGTGTGAGCCATTAGTTCATTACTCTTTTTGGAAGCTGCATATAAGCTTACAGGAGTATCGGTAACATCTGTTGTCTTAAATTGGGCGGAGGAACTAAGGCCATATACACTAGAGCTACTGGCATACACCAAATGTTCTATGTTGAAGTTTCTGCAACACTCCAAAATGTTAAGAAAGCCAACAATGTTGCTGTCAATATAAGCCTCAGGGTTTTCTAGGCTGTAGCGCACGCCTGCTTGAGCGGCAAGGTTGCAGACAACAGTGAAGTTTTCTTTTTGAAATATTTTAGGGAGTTGTTCCCTGTCTTCAAGATTTATGCGCACAAATTGGAATCTGTTGGTGTTGGCACTGGATACATATTCATTGAAATCAAGTGCATTTTTTGGATTGATTCCCAATTGTTCCAGTCGGGCAAGTTTTAGGTCCACACTATAATAATCGTTCAGGTTATCAATTCCGATAACAGTATGGTTATTCTTAATCAATTGGTTACACACATGGTATCCAATAAATCCTGCGGCACCGGTTACGAGAATTTTCATGATTGGAATATGTTTCTATGCAAAGATTAAAAATGTATACCACATCTACGCCTGTAAATCGTATTAGCTTTTCACAGATAGTAATGTTTTTCTGGATTTTACCATATTTAAAAAAGAATCAAGTTGTGATAGTTAGCTGGCCAAATTTTTAGTTGGTTGAGGAAGTTTCACTTACAAACAGCCAAAGAATGCGGCTTTTTACATTGTTTTCAATCCTTCATTTTTCGATTTGAACACTTAATCGATTATTTTTCATCTTGGGCGAATAGTAGGTACAAATGGTGTATTAGCCCAATTTTACCATTACTTTTACCTTCCGAGAAGTGAAACGCTCGCCTACTTATTTCAACCCAAAACTGAAATGGAAACCACAACCTTGAAGAAAATATGGCTGTCTCCTCCCCACATGGGAGAGAATGAGGAAGCCTACGTAAAGGAAGCCTTTGAAACCAATTGGATTGCTCCATTGGGCCCTAATGTACAGGCTTTTGAGTCTGCAATCGAGAATTTTATTGGAAATGAAACCTATGCAGCTTGCCTCAGTTCAGGTACAGCTGCCATTCATTTGGGATTACAACTTTTAGGGGTTGGACCCGGTGATGAGGTGTTGTGCCAGAGCTTTACCTTTGCCGCATCTGCCAATCCCATTACTTATCTAGGGGCTTCACCCATATTTATAGATAGCGAAAGGGAAACATGGAACATGTCACCCGAGCTATTGGAGAAGGCCATAAAGGATCGATTGGCATTTGGCAAAAAACCAAAAGCCATTGTAGCGGTGCATCTTTATGGAATGCCTTACAGGGTTGATGATATCCATTCCATTGCCCAAAAGTATGACATTCCTGTGGTGGAAGACAGTGCAGAGGCTTTGGGAAGTTCTTACAAAGGTATCAATTGTGGTAGTTTTGGAGAGATTGGGATCCTTTCCTTCAACGGGAACAAAATAATTACTACTTCAGGGGGAGGTGCTATTCTGTGTAAGTACAAGAGCACCAAGGAGAAGGCTGTTTTTCTGGCCACGCAGGCTAGGGACAATGCTCCCCACTATCAACATTCCCATATAGGCTATAATTACAGGATGAGCAATGTGCTTGCCGGTATAGGTAGGGGACAAATGGAAGTGCTGGAGGATAGAGTGGATGCCCGAAGACATAATTTTGAATATTATAGATTACATTTGAGTGGGCTGACCAAGGTAGCTTTCTTGGAAGAGCCCGAGGGTGTTTACTCAAATAGATGGTTGACTTGTATTCTGACCCCTTCATTTGAAGTAAG
>JAGQZL010000304.1 GCA_020434915.1 Allomuricauda sp.
AACCTTTGGCTTGCTTCATCACTTTTTTTCTTCTAGCTCTGGAAGCAACTGAATTTACTGATCTTGGCATAATGTTTCATTTTTTTGTAGTAGGCGTTCCAATTTTTGGAAACTTGATAGGCCTGACTCCAGGGTTAATAAATAATGTACCGGTTGAACAATTATTTTAAACGCAATTGTTCCAATACGCTGCCCTCATCCGATGGGTGTACCAATGTGGAATGGGTCAACTTAAGCTTACGCTTTTTAGACTTTTTGGTCAGGATGTGACTCTTAAAAGCGTGCTTTCTTTTGATTTTACCAGAACCTGTAAGCTTAAAACGCTTCTTGGCACTGGATTTTGTTTTCATCTTAGGCATTTTCCTAGTTTTTAACTCCGCTTATTTATATGCTGAACAAAAAGGTTCAGTATTTTTTATTTCTTGTTTGTCTTAGGCGCAATGAACATGGTCATCCGCTTGCCTTCCAATTTTGGCATTTGCTCTACTTTTCCAAGTTCTTCCAAATCTTGGGCCAAGCGTAACAATAATATTTCACCTTGGTCTTTGTAGACGATGGAACGTCCTTTAAAGAAAACATAGGCTTTTAATTTGGCACCGTCCTTCAAGAATTTTTCAGCATGTCGCTTCTTGAAATCATAATCGTGGTCGTCGGTTTGTGGACCAAAACGAATTTCCTTGATTACAACCTTGGTTGCCTTGGCTTTAAGGGCCTTGTCACGTTTCTTTTGCTCGTAAAGAAACTTCTTGTAATCTATAATCTTGCAAACAGGAGGTTCTGCGTTTGGGGATATTTCCACCAAATCCAATTCCAACTCATTGGCTAGCTCCCTTGCTTTAGAAATAGGATAAACACCCATCTCCACATTGTCGCCTACAAGTCTTACCTCACGGGCTTTGATATTTTCATTGATATTGTGAGGGTTTTTGTTTTCCCTCCTAGGTTGGGGCCTAAATCTTCTTCTAATTGCTATGACTAAAACTTTTTAATTAAACTTAATTTTTTAGAACGACTTTAAGGTACTATTTATTTCAGTAGTTACCAAGTCGGAAAATTTATCAGTCGTTAAACTGCCCAAATCCTCTCCGCCATGTCTTCTAACCGAAATGGTTTCCGAGGCTTCTTCCTGCTCCCCAACAATAATCATAAAGGGGATTTTTTGCATTTCGGCCTCGCGGATTTTTTTCCCTACCGTCTCATTCCTCTTATCAATGAGCGCGCGAATTTCGTTATTTTCCAGCGAATTCAAAACTTTTTCGGCATATTTTTCATGTTTCTCACTGACGGGCAGTACAATAGCTTGGATCGGAATCAGCCATAATGGGAAGTTGCCGCCGGTATGTTCCAACAATAAAGCCACAAAACGCTCCATGCTTCCGAAGGGTGCGCGGTGAATCATTACCGGCCGGTGAAGCTCATTATCGCTGCCTTTATAGGTAAGGTCAAACCTTTTGGGTAGGTTGTAATCCACCTGAATGGTGCCCAATTGCCAATTACGGCCCAAGGCATCCTTGACCATGAAGTCCAACTTTGGCCCATAAAATGCTGCTTCGCCACTTTCCACCACATAGTTCAACCCTTTCTCCTCTGCGGCATCAATAATGGCCTGCTCCGCTTTTTCCCAATCATCGGTATTGCCAATGTATTTTTCGGGATGTTCCAGGTCGCGCACAGATACTTGCGCCGTAAAATTGTTGAAGCCCAAAGAGTTCAATACATATAAGGTAAGGTCTATAACGTTTTTGAACTCGTCGTTCAGCTGCTCGTTGGTACAGAAAATATGTGCGTCATCTTGTGTGAATCCACGAACCCTTGTCAACCCATGGAGCTCTCCACTTTGCTCATACCGATATACGGTTCCGAATTCAGCATAACGTTTTGGTAGGTCCTTATAACTGAATGGATGGCTGTTGTATATCTCACAGTGGTGTGGACAGTTCATCGGTTTCAGCAAAAACTCCTCATCTTCTTTTGGAGTATGAATGGGTTGAAAACTATCTTCTCCATATTTGGCATAGTGACCGGAAGTAACATAAAGTTCCTTTTGTCCAATATGTGGGGTAACCACCATTTCATAACCAGCTTTCTTCTGGGCCTTTTTAAGGAATTGCTCCAATCGTTCACGTAGTGCAGCACCTTTTGGCAACCACAAAGGCAACCCTTGACCAACTTTTTGGGAGAAGGTGAACAGTTCCAATTCTTTGCCCAATTTTCTATGGTCCCGTTTTTTGGCTTCTTCCAATAGTTCCAGATACTCGGTTAGCTCTTTCTGTTTCGGAAAGGAGATACCGTAGACCCGGGTCAACTGCTTATTTTTTTCATCACCTCTCCAATAAGCGCCGGCAACACTCAGGATTTTGATGGCTTTGATGATACCGGTATTTGGAATATGTCCACCGCGACATAGATCGGTAAACGTACTATGGTCACAGAAGGTGATGGAGCCATCTTCCAAATTTTCAATAAGTTCAACCTTATATTGGTTTCCTTGTTCCTTATAATAAGATAGAGCATCTGCCTTGGAGACACTGCGCATTTTGTAATCATGCTTTCCTCGGGCAATTTCCAGTGCCTTCTTCTCTATTATAGGAAAATCTTTTTTGGAAATGGACTGGTCGCCAAAGTCAACATCATAATAGAATCCATTTTCAATGGCAGGGCCAATGGTCAGCTTTATGCCAGGGTACAATTCTTCCAGAGCTTGGGCAACCACATGGGAGGTTGAATGCCAAAAGGCCTTTTTCCCATCCGCATCGTTCCATGTATATAGGGTAAGCGTGCCATTCTCGGTCAATGGGGTCACTGTTTCCACAGTGGTATCATTGAATTTTGCGGAAATAACATTCCGGGCCAAACCTTCGCTAATACTTTTGGCAATATCCATTGGTGTAGTTCCTTCGGAAACTTTCTTCACCGCACCATCTGGCAATGTAATATCAATCATCTACGTCCTATATTATATATGGTGGGCAAAGATACTATCTTGGATTGATGCTTACAATAGGGGAGTGATTCATTTGGTAAATAGCCATCAATCAGCCGATTATAAATTTAATGATACATTTTTTGGTCAGAACTGGATTTTTTTGTACTTTAAAAGTCTGGTTTTCAGTCAGGTGTAAATATTTTCAAAAAAAACTTGAAATTATTTTGTGGTGTTATTTAAACCTTTCTATATTTGCACCCGCTTAGCTGATGAGGCTGGGTTGTTTTCGAGAGGGGGATTG
>JAGQZL010000305.1 GCA_020434915.1 Allomuricauda sp.
GTAATTGACCCTTCCACTGCCCAACACCGTGGCATTGATGGCCGAAAATGTAGATATCAAGGCGGTTATCGTGATAATAGTAAACCCTAGTTGGCCCAAAAGAGGTTTGGCTGCTTCGGCAAGTACATAATCCTGAGCTTGCGCAATCTTGTCGAAGGCCAACGAACCTACCGTAACCACGGCTATGAGTATATAAAGCAGAATCACAAAACCTAAGGCCCAATAATACGCATTGGCGGTATTCTTTTCGCGATCTTTAAGATCGGAAACCGAATTGGCGATGAGCTCAAAACCTTCATAGGCCACAAAAATGACCATGCCCCCTGTCAACAATTGGATGGGTGCTTCCCAATGTTCCGGAGACAATTGTTCCAAGTTGGGATTGCCCATCAAACCATATAGGCCCACCCCTATGAATGCTAGCAGAATTACAAGTTTAATGACTACTGCATAGGATTCGATGACCCCCACCACTTTAATACTATAATAATTAATGGCCGAAGCCAGCACGATTATGGCCGTGGCATAGATGTGGAAATCCATTGGTCCACCGGTGATGGCAAAAAGGTTTGGGGCATAGGAGCCAAATGCCGAAGCATAGAGCGATAGCATTATAATGTAACTGATCCAGAGCAAATTGTTAATGCCACCACTAAAAATGGTTTGCCCAAAACCTTGGTTGATGAATTTTACCGTACCGCCACGATCAGGATAGGTCTTGGAAAGTTTTACATAGCTGTAGGAAGTGAGCAAGGCAATGATGCCGGCAAGAAGAAAGGCTAGGGGAGTACCGCCTTTGGCCAAGGAAACGGCCAGACCCAGTACCGCAAAGATACCGCCACCTACCATACCACCGATTCCAATGGATATGGCTTCTTTTAATCCGATTTTGTCACTCATACTGCAAGTTGGTTACTTCCAATGGTCGGTTTCAATTAAAATCTATCCCAACATAATACCCCTCATTGGCCCGTACATTGAACACGGTGCTGTCCTCAAAGATGAGGTATTGCCCTTTTATACCCTTTAGCACCCCCTTGTAGTCCGGAGTCTTGTCTAGGTTGAGGCTCTTCACCTTTTCTGGATATTGCAATACCGGAAATTCTAAATGGGTCTCACCGTTGTTCTCGATAAAGTAATCTGCTACTTCATCTGGGATGTAGGCTTTTAATTTATTGCGCCATTCCACAAGATCCACATCCTCAATCCGGTTGGTGAGCATTTTTTGCCAGCTGGTTTTGTCACTCACATGGTCTTTTAATGCCACCTCGGTAATTCCCGCCAAATAGCGGTTTGGGGTTTCCACAATTTCAATCGCCTCATGGGCACCTTGGTCTATCCATCTTGTGGGCACTTGGGATTTTCTTGTAACCCCAACTTTAATATTGCTGGAATTGGCCAAGTATACGATATGGGGTTGCAATTGCATCTGTTTTTCATATTCCAAATCCCTGTCCTCCTGGTCCAAATGGGCCGTGCTCAATTCGGGTTTCATGATCCAATCCCCGGCCAATGGCGTTTCATAAAAACAGGATTTGCAAAAACCTTGTCGGTAAATGGGTTTGTCTTCCCCACAGTTTAAACATTGGTGTTTGATGAACTGAATTTGGACCTCCTTGTCCAAAGCCTGGTTCATGTACAGAAAATCGTTTTCAAAGACCAGAAAATATTGGATGGGATGGCCGTTTTCGGTTCGCATTTTGCGCAGGGCTCCTTCGTATAACATGTTGGAATGAATGTTTGGTTCTAATTTGAAAATGAATGCCAGAAAAGCTATTTTAGCTGTTGCACCCAACTAAATTTCTTGGTTAAAGATACCTAAAATGCCAATACCGTTATTCAACTCCATTGCTTCTTGGTTATTGAGAAAGCGCTATCACCAAATAGAGCTTTTTTTAAAGTACCCCTTGGATGTACAGGATGAGGTATTGCGCCAATTGATGGATTTTGCAGAGGATACGGTAGTGGGTAAGGAATATGGATTTACGGACATGCCCAAGTATGATGAATTCAGGAACCGGGTGCCCATTGTAAGCTACGAGGACATTGCCCCCATGATCGAGCGGACGCGAAGGGGGGAACAGAACCTTTTTTGGCCCACGACCATTAAATGGTTTGCCAAGAGTAGCGGCACCACCAATGCCAAGAGCAAGTTTATTCCTGTGAGCAATGAAGCTTTGGAAGACTGTCATTACAAGTCCAGCAAGGATTTATTGTGCCTTTATTTGAACAACAATGAAAACTCACAGCTTTTTACAGGGAAGAGTCTTAGGTTGGGAGGAAGCAAGGAGTTGTATGAGGATAACGGGACATTTTTTGGCGACCTTTCCGCTATTTTGATAGATAACATGCCACTTTGGGCAGAATATAGTAGTACCCCCAGTAGCAAGGTATCCTTAATGAGTGAGTGGGAGTCCAAGATGGAAGCGAATATAGAAGAGAGTATCCAGGAAAATGTGACCAGTCTGGCCGGTGTGCCTTCTTGGATGTTGGTGTTGCTCAATCAAGTCTTGGAAAAGACGGGGAAGAACCATTTGTTCGAGATTTGGGAGAACTTGGAAGTCTATTTTCATGGAGGTGTGAGTTTTACCCCCTATAGAGATCAGTATAAGAAATTGTTGCCGAGAAAACGGTTCAATTACTACGAAACATATAATGCCTCTGAAGGTTTCTTTGGGATTCAGGACCGGAACAATGCGGATGATCTCTTGCTGATGCTGGACTATGGCATTTTTTATGAGTTCATCCCCATGGAACCAGGAAAAGACCGCGAAAAGGCCATTCCACTTTGGGAAGTTGAATTGGATGTGAATTATGCCATGGTCATTACCACCAATGCAGGATTGTGGCGCTACAAGATCGGGGATACGGTACGTTTTACCTCCAAAAATCCCTATCGCATCAAGATTACGGGACGCACAAAACACCATATCAATGTTTTTGGGGAAGAATTGATCATTGAGAATGCGGAAGAGGCCTTGCAACAGATTTGTGCAAAGACAGAATCGGAGATCATGGATTATACGGCAGCGCCCATTTTTATGACCGGTAATGAAAAAGGGGCCCACGAATGGATCATTGAGTTTAGGAAGCCGCCCAAGGACGTGGACTACTTTACCGAAGTGCTGGACAATGCCCTGAAAGCCTTGAATTCTGATTACGAAGCCAAACGTTACAACAACATTACCTTAAAAATGCCCAAGGTGCATGTGGCACGGAAAAATCT
>JAGQZL010000306.1 GCA_020434915.1 Allomuricauda sp.
TTTTATCGCCAGAAAACACGGAGAGGAGGAAATCACCTATGACCTTCCGGACATGGAAGAATATTTGAAAGAGACCTACGGGATTACGGTATACCAAGAGCAGGTGATGTTGCTTTCCCAAAAATTGGCGGGTTTCTCCAAAGGTGATGCGGATGTACTTCGGAAGGCGATGGGTAAAAAAATATTTGCCCTGCTTCAAAAATTGAAACCCCAGTTTTTAGATGGTGGTGAAAAGAATGGACACCCTCGGGACATTCTGGAAAAAATTTGGAAAGATTGGGAAGCTTTCGCCTCCTATGCCTTTAACAAAAGTCACTCTACCTGTTATGCCTATATCGCCTACCAGACTGCTTATTTAAAGGCCCACTACCCTGCCGAGTATATGGCGGCCGTATTGTCCAACAACATGAACGACATTAAGCAGGTGACCTTTTTTATGGAGGAATGTAAGCGAATGGGACTGGAGGTATTGGGCCCTGACGTTAATGAATCCTACTACAAATTTGCGGTAAACAAAGACAATGCGGTTCGTTTTGGGATGGGAGCCATTAAAGGAGTGGGCCGTTCTGCCGTGGAAACCATTGTGGAAAACAGAAAGGAAGGTGGTCCCTACAAATCCATTTTTGACATGGCCAAACGGGTAGACCTACGGGCTGCCAATAAAAAGGCTTTTGAAAACCTGGCACTGGCCGGAGGTTTCGATTCCTTTTCCGATACCCATCGGGCCCAATATTTTCATGATGAAGGTGACGGCATTACCTTTTTGGAAAAGGCCGTGAAATATGGCGCCAAGTTCCAAGAGAACGAAAACTCATCCCAGGTAAGCCTTTTTGGTGATGCCAGTGAGGTGCAAATCCCAGAACCCATAGTTCCACCCTGCGAGGAATGGGGCACCATGGAGAAACTGCGAAGGGAAAAAGAGGTGGTCGGCATCTACATTTCTGGGCATCCTTTGGATGATTTCAAGAAAGAAATTACCGCTTTCTGCAAAAACACGGTTGGCGATTTCACCGATTTGGATAACCACGTGAACCGTGAACTTTCCGTGGCTGGGGTCATTACCGATGTGCAACACCGGGTATCCAAAAACGGAAAAGGCTGGGGCCTCTTCACTCTGGAAGATTACAACGACACCCATGAATTCCGGATATTTGGGGAGGAATACCTGAAATTCCGTCATTTCTTGATGATCAACTCCTTTGTGTTTATCAAAGCCTTTGTGCGGGAGGGTTGGGTAAATCGGGATACCGGCAAAAAGGGGGAGCCCCGACTTCAATTCAACGATTTTAAACAATTGCAGGATGTCATGGATGCTTTTGCGAAGAAGTTGACCATCAGACTGGACATTGACCGACTTCAGGAGAAACGTATCCAAACTTTGAAAGATACCCTACGCTCATACAAAGGAGAGCATGCGCTCAATTTCGAGATTTATGAGTTGCAGGAGGAAATCAAACTGAAACTATCCAGCCGAAAACAGAAGATCAAGATCAACAGCGAGCTTTTATCGGAATTGGAGGCCCATGACATACTTTATAAGCTGAATTAGAGCCCATAACAATTGTCAATAGTGCAATAATGAAAACGAATGTGTTGACCGTAAGGAACCTGGGTAATAATTGACTAACTTTGCATAACAAAAAAATACATACAATGGCACTAGAAATAACAGATGCAACTTTTGACGAAGTAGTTTTGAAAAGCGACAAACCTGTCCTAGTCGATTTTTGGGCAGCTTGGTGCGGACCCTGTAGAATGGTTGGCCCAATCATCGAAGAAGTAAGCCAAGAATACGAAGGCAAAGCGGTTGTTGGTAAGGTAGATGTGGACAACCACCAGCAGTTTGCAGCCAAATATGGCGTACGTAACATTCCTACCGTACTTGTTTTCAAGGATGGTGAGGTAATCAACCGTCAAGTGGGAGTATCTCCGAAAAAAGTTTATACCGACGCTATTGACGCGGCTCTATAATATTTTCAGAATCTGATTTTACAAAAGGTTTGGCAAATGCCAAACCTTTTTTGTTTTATCTTGTTCCATCTATATATGGACGTGCGCTCGGAACTACATAAAGCCCAACTCTTCAGCAATCTGGAACTTTTGGCCAACCAGATTGTGGAGGGATTCATCAGTGGCATCCACAAGAGTCCCTTTCATGGGTTTTCGGCAGAATTTGCAGAACATAAAATCTACAATGCAGGGGAAAGTACCAAGTATATTGATTGGAAGCTCTTTGCCAAAACAGACCGATTGTACACGAAGCGCTACGAAGATGAGACCAACTTAAGGTGCCACATGATTTTGGACAACTCCACCTCCATGTATTATCCGGAGGTAAAAAAACTGGAAGTCGGCAACCTCAACAAAATTGGCTTTGGGGTTTTGGCCATTGCCGCCTTAATGCAGTTATTGAAAAAACAGCGGGATGCAGTGGGACTGAGTATCTACTCCGACCAATATGATTTTTATGCCTCGGAAAAGAACAGCGAGCGCCATTTTCAGATGCTGTACTCCAAATTAAATGAAGTGGCAGCGACCCAGAACGCTTCAGAATCTACCAAAACGTATACTTTTTTGCATCAAATTGCGGAAAAAATCCACCGCAGGAGCATGATCTTCCTGTATACGGATATGTTTCAGACAGAAACCGAGGAAGAAAAGCTTTTTGAAGCCCTTCGTCATTTAAAGTACAACAAACATGCTGTGGCCCTTTTCCATTTACTGGACCACGAACATGAACTGAGTTTTGATTTTGGTTCCACTCCAAGACGATTTGTGGATGTGGAGACCGGCGAACATGTAGATCTTTACGCGGATTCCGTAAAGAAAGCGTACAGTCAAAAAGTGACCGAATACCAAGAGCACTTAAAATTGAAATGTGCCCAATACAAGATCAAATATGTGGATGTGGACGTGCGTTCCGATTTCTCCAAAGTGTTGAATTCCTTTATGATTGAACGCCAAAAATTTGTTTGATCACATTTTTAAAAAAATGTTTTGCCGAATCCGAATTGAGAATGTATATTTGCACTCGCTTTAAAAAAGCAAATGAACAAGATTTGAATCCCGCTGTTGCGGGAGTCTATACAAGATAAAATCATTGGTCTGGTAGTTCAGTTGGTTAGAATACCTGCCTGTCACGCAGGGGGTCGCGGGTTCGAGTCCCGTCCAGACCGCCAATAAAATCAAGCCCTCACAGATGTGGGGGCTTTTTTGTTTC
>JAGQZL010000307.1 GCA_020434915.1 Allomuricauda sp.
GAGCCAACGTATCAAACCGATGTTCGTATGCTTTGGGACGATACCTACCTTTATTTTTATGCAGAACTTCAGGAACCACATGTTTGGGCCACACTGAAAAAGCGGGATACGGTTATTTTTTATAATAACGACTTTGAAATTTTTATTGACCCGGACGGGGATACCCATAATTACTATGAATTTGAAATGAATGCCCTGAATACGGTTTGGGATCTCTTTTTGGTAAAACCATATAGAGAGCAGGGACCTGTTTTGAACAGTTGGGACATCCAAGGACTTAAAACCGCGGTTCATATTAATGGCACCCTGAACAACCCAAGTGATGTGGACAAGGGTTGGAGTGTTGAAGTGGCAATGCCTTGGTCTGTTCTTAAAGAAGCTAGCGGGAGCAATAAAATTCCCGAGGGTGAATTTTGGCGAATCAATTTTTCAAGGGTTAATTGGGACTTTGAAATCGAGAACGGAAAATACCACCGTAAAAAGGATGCCAACGGAAAATACCAGCCAGAATATAACTGGGTGTGGTCTCCACAAGGGGTCATCAATATGCACGAACCGGAACACTGGGGTTATGTTTATTTTTCTTCCAATGTTGCAGGGAAAAAAGATGATTTTACCATTCCAAAGGATGAACAGATTCGATGGTTATTGTACGGACTATACCGCAAGCAAAAGGAATACATATCCAAGAACGGAGCGTTTGCCAACTCTTTGGACAAGCTGGTAGAACATACAACTTTGGAAGATGGGACTGCCATTGAATTGCAGTTGCAAACCTATGGGGCACGCTGGACCATTCGTGCAGAAAGTCCTTATACAGGTACAGTGTACACCATACGGGAAGATGGAAAATACCAACAACACATAAATTGACTAAAATGAGAATACGACTGATTATTTTGGGACTATTGACCATGTC
The DNA here is from genome assembly GCA_020434915.1 of Allomuricauda sp. Lineage (GTDB taxonomy): Bacteria > Bacteroidota > Bacteroidia > Flavobacteriales > Flavobacteriaceae > Flagellimonas. Next base: position 920 of record JAGQZL010000307.1, read on the forward strand.
CATGTTTTCATGCCTGGATAATATCGATAGAAAACCGGATGCCACAGAGACCATCGCGGAAAGTGTGGCTCCGTTCAAGTATTGGACCTGGATCACTGCGGATCCAAAAAGAAACGATGATTCCTATGTGGAAGAATTCAAAAAGTATAAGGATAATGGTCTTGATGCCATATTGATCAATACAAACACAGATCCCAACTTATTGGGTAGACTGGCCCCATTGGCAAAGAAGGAAGGGCTGGAGGTGCATGCGTGGATCATGGCCATGAACAGGCCTGGAGATTCTGTAGTCCGCCAACACCCGGAATGGTATGTGGTGAGCCGGGATGGCAAATCGGCATATGATCATAGGCCCTATGTGGGCTATTACGAATTTTTGTGTCCTACCCGGGAGGATTCTAGAAACCACGTGCTTAAATTGGTTGAAGAACTATCAAAGGTAGACGATGTGGCCAGTGTTCATTTGGATTATATTAGGTACCCGGACATTTTTCTTCCTATTGGACTGTTGCCAAAATATGACCTTGTACAGAACGAAGAACTTCCCGAATATGATTTCTGTTATTGTGACGTCTGTGTTGCCGAATTTCAAAAAACGCACCACAGAAACCCCCGTGAAATGGAGAACCCAGCCATTGATATGGAATGGAAACAGTTTCGCCTCAACAAAATAAGAAGCGTGGTGAATGAGGCATATCAAATTGTACACAAAAACAATAAAATATTGACGGCCGCCGTGTTCCCATATCCCGAAATGGCGGATCATATGGTTAGGCAACGTTGGGACAAATGGGATGTGGACGTGGTTTTGCCCATGATTTATAATGTCTTCTATAACGAGGGAACAGATTGGGTAGGTTTTGCCACCCGACAAGGGGTCCAAGATTTGGAGGGTACAGAGACGGAACTTCATACGGGAATTTATGTACCTGGAATGAGCGGCGAAGATTTGACCCAGGCTATTCGGGAAGCCAAGGCAAATGGTGCCAAGGGAGTTTCTTTTTTTGATGGTCCCGCACTAACGGAGGAGCAATTATTGGTCATTAAAACTTCCAAAGAAGGTCAATGATATAAGCTATCCCATTTTTGATACAAGCAACAAAGCGGTTATTAAGTCCCGGGAACATCTGGATTGTACAAATGTTCTTGGGACTACTTTTTTGACACCATCCCAACAGGAATTTCAATGGGATTTCTATGTCTTTTATTCTCAACAATGCTATTGCTCAAAGGTGATTTTGGAGATAGTCCCTTGAACTTCGAACTTTTTTGGCCATTCGGAGAATCCCTTTAAAATTAATTCTCCCTTCGGCTTTCCAGCGTCGTTGTTGGTCGAAATAATTTCTGGAAACACCAAGTAATGGGCATTTTCATTGGTTAGTTAACTTAATGTTAACTCATACGATAACCATAATATAACGAACAAAAAAACTAACATGATTCAAAAACTTAAGTATGTAGTTGTTTTTGCTGTATTGTTCTCTATGCAGGGACTTTTGGCACAGACAATTACGGGGACGGTTTCTGACGAAATGGGAACACCGCTCCCTGCAGTCAACATTGTTGAAAAGGGAACCAATAATGGGGTTACTTCCGATTTTGACGGTAACTATAGCATCACAGTATCGGATAGTGGTGCTACTTTGGTATTTTCCTATTTAGGATTCAAGTCTTACGAGACCCCGATTTCAGGTAGAAGTACGATCAATGTAACCTTGGAAGAGGATACACAACTGTTGGATGAGGTGGTTGTTACTGCTTTGGGTATCAGCAGGGAGAAAAAATCCCTTGGGTATGCCGTTACAGAGGTGGAGTCCGAAGAAATCAACACGGTAAAGGATTACAACGTGGCCAACTCATTGGTTGGTAAGGTCGCTGGTTTGGTGGTCAACCAATCCGGTGGAGTTGGATCCGGTTCCAGGATTGTGCTACGGGGTAACAATTCCATCACAGGAAATAACCAGGCACTTATTGTAGTGGATGGAATTCCGATTGACATGTCCGATACCGAATCGGGAGGAAGCGTATACAGTAGTAGCGTAACCGGTGGTGGTATCACGGATTTGAACCCTGAGGACATTGAGTCAGTATCCGTATTGAAAGGTCCCAACGCAGCCGCACTTTATGGGTCACGTGCTGCTAGCGGGGTGCTGTTGATCACCACCAAAAAAGGAAGCAAAGGACAAGGTTTGGGTATTTCATTCAATTCTAACGTAACATTGGAAAACCCAATGTTCTTGCCAGATTACCAAAATGAATATGGACAAGGTACCAATGGTGCCCCCTATGCCGATTTGGAT
>JAGQZL010000308.1 GCA_020434915.1 Allomuricauda sp.
CCCTACAATAGATGGCAAAGCAACACAAAAATCCATTCAAAGAGTTGGAAGCTTCCCTCAGGGAGGCTCCACCTGGGATGAAGAAAAAGGTGATGAACGATATCGCCGCCGCCAAGTTGATCATGGAGCTGGCCTCCCTGTTCTCTATCAACATGGGGAACGCTTTGCGAAAACTATTCAGAACCTTAGGGGAAACCGAACACTAAAAGAACATACTATTTAAACAAGAATTATGGAAACATTGAATAATTGGAAAGAAGTAGCCACAGAATCCTTAACTGGTATGGGTAGTGAAATTGCCCAAGCTTTTCCAAAGATCATTGGAGCGATTACCGTTTTATTACTGGGTTGGTTGGTCATCAAAATCACCTTGTTCATTTTGGGCAAACTGTTGAAGTTGGCAAAAATTGATTCACTGAACGACAAAGTCAACGGAATGGACATTTCAGGGAAGGGGGATTTTAAAATTGATATTGTAAAAATCATCCTTGGGTTTGTTCGATGGTTGCTGATTTTGGTTTTTTTAATCGTTGCTGCCGATATCCTCAATTGGAAGATCATTTCGGTTGAAATAGGAAATTTGCTACGCTACTTACCTAGATTCTTCAGTGCGTTAATGCTCTTGATGATAGGTTTTTATCTTGGTAATTTGGTAAAACAGACCGTTAAAAGAGTATTTGATTCCTTTGAATTTGGTGGATCCAAAATTGTGAGCGGCCTGTTGTTCTATATCATTGTTGTTTTTATGTCCATTACCGCCTTGAACCAAGCAGGGGTGGACACTACAATCATTACCAATAACATCACCCTTATTTTAGGGGCTTTCCTGTTGGCATTTTCATTGGGTGTCGGGTTGGGGTCCAGAGAGGTGATTGCCGATATTCTACGGTCTTTTTACATGCGCAAAACCTATGCGGTGGGGGATAAAATTGTCATCGGTGAGGATGAGGGCACCATTGAGGCTATAGAAAACAACAGCTTAACACTCGTTACCAAAGCAGGTAAATTTGTGATTCCCATCAAAGATGTGGTCTCACAAAAAGTGGAGATCAAATCCCAGAACAGGTAATGTTGTCCAGAGTATTCAAACTTCTTTGGAAATGCTTATTTTTGATGTCTTACAAGACATAAAAAATGAGTTCAAAAAAAGGAAAAGTTCAGGATCTGATCCAAGAAAAGTTATTGGAAGAACGCAAAGTGTTCCTATGGGGCATGGTAGACGATGACTCTGCCAAGCATGTCATAGACCGTTTGCTTTACTTGGATTCATTGAACCACAAAGAGATACAATTGATCATCAATAGTCCAGGAGGGTATGTAACCTCAGGATTTGCGATTTACGATACCATTAAACAAATCAAAAGTCCTGTTTCCACGGTTTGTTCCGGATTGGCAGCTTCCATGGGTTCCATCTTGCTGTCCGTTGGTGAAAAAGGAAGACGTTTTATTCAGCCACATGCCCGAGTCATGATCCATCAACCAAGTGGTGGTGCCAGAGGGCAGGCTTCGAACATCGAGATCCAGGCAAAGGAAATCATCAAGACCAAGGAGTTGGGGGCCCAGATTTTGGCCGAGAACTGTGGCCAATCCTTTGAAAAGATCATGAAGGATTTTGACCGTGATTATTGGATGGGTGCCGAAGAGTCCTTGGAATACGGCATTGTGGACGGTATTTTGGAGTAAAACTTTTAAAGTATAAAAAGGAAAAAGTCCTTCACAAGTTTTTGGGAAGGACTTTTTGCATATATATGGGCGCCGAAGCGGAATATTTATTATATATACGGCAACATCGGTGCCAAAAGTTCACCATAAATTGTTAAAAAATCTTAATGGAACTTTTAGACAATATTTAGAATCTGGTCTATTCTACGACAAAGTGAATTAAAAATCAAAATTCCTTAATTTTAAGGTTTAATCAGAACTTACCCTAACGGGCATCTATGACACAGACTCCAAAAAATATAGCCATCATCGGTTCAGGATTGGTGGGCTCCCTTTTAGCAATTTATCTTCGGAAAATAGGTCATAGCGTTACGGTTTTTGATCGTAGACCTGACATTAGGACCATCAAATTTTCTGGTAGGTCCATCAATTTGGCCATGAGCAACAGGGGATGGGGGGCATTACGGGAAGTGGGTCTTGAAGACAGGATCAAGGATATTGCCATCCCAATGGACAAAAGGGCCATGCATGTAAATGACAAGCCAGTGTACTATCAAAAATACGGGAAGGAAGGGGAAGCCATTTGGTCCATTTCCAGAGGTATTTTGAATAAGCGGATGATTGATTTGGCAGAAGAGGCCGGTACTGTTTTTAGATTTGATGAAAAGGTCTGGGATGTAAGCTTGCCTGAAGCCAAGATTTATACCGGGGAAACGGAAAAGGGCGAGTGGACGGAATACCAATTTGATATCATATTTGGTTGTGATGGGGCTTTTTCCAGGGTTCGGCACAAAATGCAACGTCGAAGTAGATTTGACTATTCGCAGGATTTTATAGATGTTGGCTATAAGGAGTTGACGATTCCAGCCAACGCCGATGGAACCCATAAACTGGATAAAAATTCATTTCATATATGGCCGAGGGGAGAGTTCATGCTCATTGCCATGCCCAATGTTGATGGCAGTTTCACGTGTACCCTGTTTTTGCCTTTTGAGGGCAAGGTGTCTTTTGAAAATTTGAAGACAGAGGATGATGCACGTGCCTTTTTTAAGGAATACTTCCCCAATGTTCGCAAGGATATTGAAAACCTGACCAACGATTTCTTTCAGAACCCGACCAGTGCCATGGTCACCATGAAGTGCTACCCATGGACCTATTGGAACAAGGTGGCCTTGGTAGGCGACTCTGCCCATGCCATTGTGCCGTTTTACGGACAAGGTATGAATGCAGGCTTCGAGGATATTTATGTGCTCAACAGGTTGATGGAACAGTATGGAGATGATTGGGACATGATTTTCTCGGAATACCAAAAACAACGTAAACCCAATGCCGATGCCATTGCAGAGCTGAGCTATCGAAATTTTGTGGAAATGAGCCGTAAAACAGCAGACCCCTTGTTCCTGCTCCAGAAGAAAATTGAAAAACACTTTGCGGCCCTACATCCAGATAAGTGGATTCCGGTCTATAGCAGGGTCACATTCTCCGATAGACCGTATTCGGAGGCTTTGGCTATCGGGGATATGCAGGAGGCCATTATGAAGCAGGTCAT
>JAGQZL010000309.1 GCA_020434915.1 Allomuricauda sp.
CTACGACCGGCAATTTCAATGGCGGCATCCTGGGTGATGGGCACTTTTAAGATTTCCGCACTACGCTCCACAATGGTGGACAACAATTCCGTGTTGTAATATTCCAATCGGCTTTGGATGCCAAACCTGGCCCGCATAGGTGCTGTGAGCAATCCCGAACGTGTGGTGGCACCGATCAAGGTAAAAGGGCTCAAATTTATCTGAACGGTCCGCGCATTGGGACCGGTTTCAATCATGATATCAATTTTATAGTCCTCCATGGCTGAGTACAGATACTCTTCCACAATGGGGCTCAACCTGTGTATTTCATCAATGAACAATACATCACGCTCCTCCAGATTTGTCAGAAGGCCGGCCAAATCGCCGGGTTTGTCCAACACCGGGCCGGAGGTCACTTTGATGTTCACCCCCAACTCGTTCGCCAGAATATGGGCCAAGGTGGTCTTCCCAAGCCCGGGAGGCCCATGAAAAAGGGTATGGTCCAATGCCTCTCCCCTCAGGTTGGCTGCTTGTACAAAAACCTTAAGGTTCTCCAATACCTGAGCCTGCCCCGTAAAGTCATCAAACGAAATGGGGCGTAATGCCCTTTCGATATCGAGTTCTTCTTGGCTGAAATTACTGGAAGTAGGATCTAAATTTTCATTCATCACACACAAATATAGTTGAAAACCCGAAGTCCGGAAACAAGATCATTCTTGCTTTTTGATCAATTGTGCCGTGTCCAAGAATTCCAAAATGGTTATCTGTGGTGTCCCGTACAAATAAATGCGGGCATCTCCTTTGGCGCTCAGTTCCAAATCCCGAAAGGCATACACCCTTGCACTTGGACTGTTGGCCATGGCCAATGCCACACTTCCTGCTTCCATGGTTTCTCCCTTATACTTGGCATTGCCCACTAAATTCATTTTTATTCTGTCAGATGTCCCCTCCAATGTCAAGGATGCGTTTTGGTCCAATTCTACCAAAGCTGTTTCATTTACGGCATACACATAGGCTTGGGCCCTACTGCCCATGGTAATGTTAAGGGAATCTGCATCCACATTAAAAGTACCGTTGCTTGTATCTTCCAAATTGATATCCATCACAGCAGCATTGGCCTTGATGTCCAACTTGGTGTTGTTGAATCCATCCACAAAAAGTTCGTCGCTTTCTATGACATCGTTGGAAACAATGCTACCATCCTTTAGGGTAATTGCCTTTAAATCTGTGTAGGTGATGGTGATATCGAACTGTTTTTTAGCAGTCACATCATAATATGAACTGATGACCAGTGTGCTATCCTGCACATTGAATTTTAGAATATCGATGAGATTATCGTCAGCTACAATATCGTATCCTGGACCAAAGGACTTCTTGATGACAATATCCAGATTATCATTCAGTACTATGGCATTGAAAGCAGGGAGTTCCTCACTGACTTCGGTCACAATTCTACTCCCCTTTATCCGGGGCTTGCGTTGTGCATTTGTAAGTAACGGATAAACAAAAAGCAATAGGAGCAATATCTTTTTCACGACAATGGTATTTGATGGGGATTGTATCCTAAAGATATTACAATTAGGCCTAACAATTGCAATTCAAAAAGATAGCAAGAAAAAAGCCCATCCAAATTTGGATGGGCTTTTTCATATTGTTACTTTTTAATGGTTGAGTTCTTCTTCATTCTCCTGAAGCGGAACGTTCTGCGGAACGAAATCCTGTCCAGCTATGATGTACTCCCCATTTTCGTAGGTTTTGCTATAATCATAAGCCCAACGATATACATGTGGAATCTCCCCAGGCCAGTTTCCGTGAATGTGTTCTTGCGGAGCTGTCCATTCCAACGTATTGGAACCCCATGGGTTCATAGGTCCTTTTTTACCATAGAAAATACTGGTGATAAAGTTGTAAACGAAAATCAACTGGGCAAGACCGGCAATGATGGCAAATATGGTCATTAATACCTGCACGTTGGTCAATTCATCAAACATTGGGAATGCTGTATTCTCGTAGTAACGTCTAGGTACACCTGCCATACCTACAAAGTGCATTGGGAAGAATACCCCATACGCACAGATGGCCGTGATCCAGAAGTGTACATACCCCAAGTTCTTGTTCATCATGCGTCCTTGGAACATTTTTGGGAACCAGTGATAAACTCCTGCAAAAAGTCCGTACAAAGCGGAAATACCCATTACCAAGTGGAAGTGGGCCACTACAAAGTAGGTGTCGTGTACATTGATATCCAAAGTACTGTCACCCAAAATTATACCTGTTAGACCTCCTGTAATGAAAGTTGAAACCAAACCAATGGAAAACAACATGGCCGGATTCAATTGGAGGTTACCTTTCCATAAGGTAGTGATATAGTTAAATGCTTTTACTGCGGATGGAATCGCAATCAAAAGGGTGGTAAATGTAAATACCGATCCCAAGAATGGGTTCATACCGGATACGAACATGTGGTGACCCCACACAATCGTAGACAGGAACGCAATTGCCAAAATGGAGGCCACCATCGCCCTGTATCCAAAAATTGGTTTTCTGGCGTTGGTAGACATTACTTCGGAAGTAATACCCAAAGCCGGCAACAATACGATGTATACCTCAGGGTGACCCAAGAACCAGAACAAATGCTCATACAATACCGGTGACCCACCTTGATAGTGCAACACCTCTCCTTGAATGAAAATATCTGAAAGAAAGAACGAAGTACCAAAACTTCTATCCATGATCAACAACAAAGCTGCAGACAACAACACCGGGAACGAAACCACACCGATGATGGCGGTTACGAAGAACGCCCATATCGTCAAAGGCAAACGTGTCATGGACATACCTTTGGTCCTTAAATTCAATACCGTTACAATATAGTTCAATGACCCAAGAAGCGATGACGCGATGAAGATGGCCATAGAGACCAACCACAATGTCATCCCTGCCCCAGAACCTGGTTGTGCCATAGGCAACGCACTCAATGGAGGATAGATGGTCCATCCTGCCGCTGCGGGACCTGCCTCAACGAACAAGGACATAACCATGATCAATGACGACAAGAAGAACAGCCAGTAGGATACCATGTTCAGGAAACCGGAAGCCATATCCCTGGCACCGATCTGCAACGGAATCAACAGGTTACTGAAGGTACCACTCAAACCAGCGGTCAACACAAAGAAAACCATGATGGTACCGTGAATGGTCACCAATGCCAAATAAATATCGGCATCCAT
>JAGQZL010000030.1 GCA_020434915.1 Allomuricauda sp.
TTGAGCGTTTGGATGTCAACAAGATCCAATACTTTAAACTGGACAAGGATACCACTTTGGTTGTTGAAACCTACAAGATCGTGGATTACGATACCCGTACCATGCCTTATGAAGGCCATTATCCGCACGCCAACACCCAAGTGGAAAAACATGCCAAAGAAGTACACTTTAGGGCCGGAGATCTTGTGGTACCTACCCATCAACCCGGAATACGATATCTTTTGGAAACCCTGGAACCGCAAGCGGTCGACTCTTTTTTCAATTGGAATTTCTTTGACACGGTTCTGCAACAAAAAGAAGGATTTTCGCCCTACGTTTTTGAAGATGTGGCATTGGAAATGATCCAAAAAGATTCAGTATTGAGAAAGGAATTCGAGGCCAAAAAAGAAAGGGACCTAAACTTTTCCAATAATTGGTATGCACAGTTGGATTGGATTTTCCAACGTTCCAAATTTTTGGAAGATGCCTATTTAACCTATCCTATTCACCGGATAGCAAAAAATAGCGAGGCATCCGGCATTTTGGTCAGATAAGGGGCCAACCCTCGAACAAAATCTTGATGTTGGTATAGGAATTATCAAGGGCCTTTTTGATTTTACGGGGGCCTTTCCATTTTACCTTTACAATACCTTCTGACTTCTCAGCGACCAGTTTACCAGAATAATCGGTAGACATGATGAACCAATGCGTTTGCTTTAGCCAGTATTCCCCGTTTCGCTTAAAAACATGAAAAGTGGTCTTTAAAAAACGTTCAATGGTGAGGCCAGTGACCCCGGTTTCCTCCTCCACTTCCCTAATGGCAGCACTTTCAATGGTTTCCCCTTTGTCCACTTTACCCTTGGGAAGGTCCCATTTTCCATTCCTTTTGATAAAAAGCACTTTCCCTTTTTGGTTGACCACAAAACCGCCCCCAGCCACGATTACCGGAATCTTATGCATAAAAAGTTTCAGGATTCTATCCCCGTCCGGATGGTAGAGGTAAGCCTTTTTTAGTTTCTTTCTGGACAACAGTCCAATGGCTTCCATAATGGAATCACCATCCAATAAAAAGAGATTGCCATTGGATTTTTCCGGGCGCTTGTTTGTTAAAATCAGTGGGGACTCATTAACAAAAACTTCATACATTTGCGCAATGGTTTTAGATAAGGGAATTGCTAAAAAAACAGCAGAGCTGTTATTACAAATTAATGCAATTAAGTTGGAACCCGAAAATCCGTTTACATGGGCATCGGGATGGAAATCTCCAATTTATTGCGATAACAGAATTATGCTCTCCTACCCTGAAATTCGAAATTTTGTAAGGGAAGAGATGGCCAAACAGGTAGAAAATCTTTATGGTAAACCCGATGTGATCGCAGGGGTTGCCACTGGTGCCATTGGAATCGGGATTTTAGTGGCGGAAGCTCTTGGACTTCCGTTCATTTATGTAAGGCCCGAACCAAAATCTCACGGAAGACAAAACCAGATTGAAGGTTATTTTGAACCCGGCCAGAGCGTAGTGGTTATCGAAGACCTTATAAGTACTGGAAAAAGTAGTTTAAACGCTGTTAAGGCATTGAAGGAACAAAATGCCAAGGTAAAAGGGATGTTGGCCATATTCACTTATGGCTTTCCTGTGGCTGGCACCAATTTTGAAGCTGAAGGCGTGGAGTTGCATACCCTCTCCGATTACGAACATCTGGTGGAACAAGCCTCTGAAACCCATTACATCAAAGAATCACAACTAAAAACCCTGCTGGAATGGAGATCCAATCCGCAGGAATGGAAAAAATAGAAATGCCATGCACATAGAAGCCTCTAAAAAGAAAGTCTCCAAAAGCGACAAGGAAGTATTTGAGTTCTTGACCGACATCAAAAACTTTGAGACACTAATGCCGGAAAACATTGATAAATTTGAGGTTTTGGATGAAAACACCTTCAAATTTGCGCTAAAGGGCATGCCGGAAATTATATTGCGGTTGAAGGAACAAAACCCAAATGACAAAGTTGTTTTAGGAGCCGCCAGTGACAAACTTCCCTTTACCCTAACGGCCGATATTACGGCTTTGGGAGACAATGAAAGTGAAGTGGCCCTCAGCTTTGAAGGACAGTTCAATGCCATGATGGCCATGATGATCAAATCTCCCATCACCAACTTCATGGAAACCTTGTCCACCAACATGGAAAAAATAGGTCAATAAAGCAAGGTAACTTCCTTCAGGTCAAATTCCCTGAAAATTTGGTCTTCCAATTCAAGTATAAGTTTGCCCGCAGGAGAAACCCTTCGGACAAATCCCATAAACCTTTCCCCATTTTCATCGGTGAAGGTGGATGGTTTATCCTTCCGAAACAACAACTTTTCATACGCAGGCAATAATTGGGTCACTGTTTTTTCCTCAATATGGTCCAAATGAAAACGCAAACGATCCAAGATCCTGTTCAAAAGTTCGTCCAGATCAAAAGTGTGTCCAGCAATCATTTTTAGGGAAGACGCTTTGTCCAATTCTCCAAAATCGGTCTGGTTCACATTCAATCCTATACCAATTACGGCATGACCAATCAGGGATCCCTTCAATATATTTTCAATCAATATGCCACATATTTTGGAGGAACCTGACATAATGTCGTTGGGCCATTTCACCTTCACATCGGGTATGGTCAACTCCTTCATCACCTCCAGTACTGCCATGGAAACACCGATGTTCAAGGTAAACTGTTGATCCACACTTAACGCATCAAATCTTTTTAATACACTAAAAGTCAAGTTTTTACCTTCTTCGGAATGCCAAACAGTTCCCATTTGCCCCCTTCCCTGCAATTGTTTTTGGGTAACAACGGTTGTGTAATCATCCAATGGTGACGATAGCAAAAGACCTTTCAAAAACGAATTTGTGGAATCCGTGGCATCAAGTTTGATTATTCGAGTTTGTTCTCCCAATGTGGTACGCCTTATCGATTTGTTAAAAACTAAGGCTAAGAAAACAAAAAAAACATAACTTTGTAGAAACTAAAATTTTTGAATGCAGAAAACGAAAGCGAGCGCAGATGAACTGATTACCTTGATTTTGGAAGGGATAGAAGAAGTTAAAGGAGTTGACATAAACCTACTGGATCTAAGGGAAATTGAAAACACGGTCTGTGACTACTTCATCATCTGCAATGGTACTTCCAATACGCATGTGAATGCAATAGTATCCTCCATCCAAAAAACGGTAAGCAAAACACTGCATGACAAACCTTGGCATATTGAAGGCTCTGAGAATGCCGAGTGGGTGTTAATGGATTATGTAAATGTTGTAGTCCATGTATTTCAAAAACACATTAGGGAATTCTACGACATTGAAGGACTTTGGGGAGATGCCAAAGTGACCATGGTGGAGAGCAGTTACAATTCATAGAAAAAATGGCAAACGAAAACAATCAAAATACCCCCAAAAAACCACGTTTTAGCTCGTGGTGGATATACGGTGTGGTCATCGCACTAATTATTGGCTTCCAGTTTTTTGGAGGCAGTAGCTTTTCAAGTACGGAAAAGACCACAACATCCGAATTACAGGAATTTTTGCGCAATGGCGACATTTCCAAGATCGTCATCATAACCAATACTCGTCAGGCCAAGGTATATCTTACCGAAGAGGCACTGAACAAGGACGTGCACAAAGGTGTTGCAAAAAAGCCTTTGTTCCCCTCAAGTGGCCTAGTGCCGCAGTATGTTTTGGATTATGGGGACCTGCAGATTTTCCAAAACGAGATTACGGAGATAAAAAAGGAGAACAACCTGGACACCATTGTTGAATTTGATACCGAATCCAACGTATTGGGTGAGTTATTGCTTTCACTACTTCCATTCGCCTTGATCATAGGTATTTGGATCTACCTGATGCGCAGGATGTCCGGTGGCGCCGGTGGTGGTGCCGGCGGTCAGATTTTCAATATAGGAAAATCCAAGGCCAAACTATTTGACGAAAAAACGGATACCCGTACCTCTTTTAAAGATGTTGCTGGATTGGAAGGTGCCAAGGAAGAAGTACAGGAGATTGTGGAATTCCTTAAAAATCCTGACAAATACACTTCATTGGGCGGTAAGATTCCCAAAGGTGCCCTCTTGGTAGGGCCTCCCGGAACAGGAAAGACCTTATTGGCTAAAGCCGTTGCAGGAGAAGCCAAAGTACCTTTCTTCTCGTTGTCAGGTTCCGACTTTGTGGAAATGTTCGTAGGTGTAGGTGCCTCCAGGGTGCGTGACTTGTTCAAACAAGCGAAAGACAAATCCCCTGCCATCATTTTTATCGATGAAATCGATGCCATTGGACGTGCCAGAGGTAAAAATAATTTTACGGGTTCCAATGATGAACGTGAAAATACATTGAACCAATTGTTGACGGAAATGGATGGTTTTGGCACCAATACCAATGTGATTGTGCTGGCCGCTACCAACCGTGCCGATGTGTTGGACAAAGCCTTGATGCGTGCCGGTCGTTTTGACCGTCAGATTTATGTAGATCTACCGGATTTGAACGAGCGTAAAGAAATTTTCGAAGTGCATCTTCGCCCTATCAAAACCGCAGAAACCCTTGATTTGGACTTTTTGGCCAAACAGACCCCTGGGTTCTCAGGAGCGGATATCGCCAACGTTTGTAACGAAGCTGCCTTGATTGCCGCAAGAAAGGAAAAGAAAGCTGTGACCAAGCAGGATTTCTTGGATGCAGTGGATAGAATTGTGGGAGGTCTTGAGAAGAAAAACAAGATTATCACCCCTGAGGAAAAGAAAACCATTGCCTTTCACGAAGCTGGACATGCCACCGTTAGCTGGATGTTGGAACACGCCGCACCTTTGGTGAAGGTGACCATTGTACCACGAGGACAATCCCTAGGCGCTGCTTGGTATTTGCCAGAAGAACGTTTGATCGTTCGTCCAGAGCAAATGTTGGATGAAATGTGTGCTACCATGGGTGGTAGGGCTGCTGAAAAAGTCATCTTCAACAAAATTTCCACTGGCGCCCTCAGCGATTTGGAGAAAGTGACCAAACAGGCCCGTGCCATGGTTACCATTTATGGTCTGAACGATGAGTTGGGGAACATCACCTATTACGATTCATCCGGGCAAAACGAATATGGCTTTACCAAACCGTACAGCGAGGAAACAGCCCAAAAGATAGATCAGGAAATTTCCAAAATGATTGAAGAACAATACCAACGTGCCATCAAACTGTTGGATGCCAATAAGGACAAGCTTACCGAATTGGCCGAGCGACTTTTGGACAAAGAGGTTATCTTCAAGGACGACTTGGAGAAGATTTTTGGTAGGCGCCCTTTTGAAAAAGAAGAAGCGGAACTCGAACCAGAACCAGCAAAATAAAAGTATAGTATAAACCAAAGTGCCATTTGATAGTTCCTAGAGAATGCACCTGATACCATAAATGGGAGTTTTTAAAAAACTTTTTGGGGGAGGAAAAAAGGTTTCCAAAGAAACTGTGGAAACCCGTGGCGATCATATGCCCGACCTTAAAATTCCCGTTGATGAAAAATTTACCATCTATTTCAAAAAAAATGGAGGTAAGTTCATATACTGTGAAGATTTCTCAGAGGTATCCGAGGCCTTAAAAAACATTGTTTCGGAAAACGATTGGCAAAATCACCTCTTTTATTCCTTGGACCCACGTTTGGAAGCACGCTTTGCTTCGGAAAGCCTTGCATTTACGGACAACCGACAAGAGAGTGATATCTTTTTCACCACCTGTGAGCATCTTATTGCACACAATGGCTCCATCTTGGTGTGCTCCAACCAGATCAAGGAAAAAAAACTGGATGAGCTCCCTTCCAACCTGATTGTATTTGCAACCACCAGTCAATTGGTGGATTCCATCAGTGAGGCCTTAAAACTGATCAAGGAACGCTATCAGAAAGAAATTCCCAATAACATTACCACTTTAAAACACTTCCAACCTACTCCAGAAAACAAGGATGATTTTCTTTCCTACGGAAGTGCCTCAAAAAATGTCTATCTTTTACTGCTGGAAGACTACTGATTACATGAGAGAAATTTTAAGACGCTCCATTACCGGGGTCATCTATGTTGTACTTCTGTTGGGAGCAGTTTTTTTGAGTTCAGATGCTTTTGATTTTCTGTTCATGGCCTTTGGATTGGCTTGTCTGTACGAGTTTAAACGGATTGTGAATCTCAAGGGATATTACATTTTTGTGGCCTACCTGGCCCTGTGGTGGTTTTTCATCTACCTGGTCAAGGATACCACACCTGTGATTCTGTTGATGCTACTTACCATTACCGTTGACTTGGCTCTTTTGGTTTTTTTATTTTCAAAAAAGGAAAAAAGGTTTACAACGTTTCAAAAATCCATCATAGCCATCTTCTACATTGGTGGTGGTTGTATTTTTTTGACCATGATACCCTACAAACAAGATAGTTTTGCCAAATTCCTCATCATGGGTATTTTTGTTTTGATATGGGTAAACGACACTTTTGCCTATTTGGTGGGCAGGACTTTGGGCAGAACAAAACTATTTCCTTCCGTTTCACCAAAAAAAACCATTGAAGGTTCTGTTGGAGGTCTTATTTTTGCACTGGTTGCAGCCTATTTTTTATCATGGTACGAAACCAGGCTCTCCCTAACACAATGGATGGCCTTGGCCACTGTGATAGTTGTTGCAGGTAGTTTGGGCGATCTTTTGGAGTCCAAGTTCAAAAGAGCGGCAGGTGTAAAGGACAGTGGTGCCATTTTACCGGGCCATGGAGGGATTTGGGACCGATTGGACAGTCTGGTGTTTGCAGCGCCATTTGCATATTTGATACTTAACTTATTCTCCTATGTTTCATAAAGAGGGTCAAAAAATAATTATTACTACCTTTTTCTTGGTTGTTGCTGCCGTATTGGCCGCTCAATATTATTTAGATATTGAATGGGTCAGATATACCATTCAGATTGTTGCATTGGTGGTTTTGATTGCCATCCTTCAATTTTTCAGAAACCCCAAAAGACCCGTCACTCCCAATTTTGATGACATTCTCGCCCCAGTGGATGGCAAGGTCGTGGTCATTGAAGAAGTAGATGAGCCCGAGTATTTTAAGGAACGTAGACGGCAGGTTTCTATCTTCATGTCTCCCGTGAATGTGCACGTGACCCGCTACCCAGCCAGTGGAACCATCACCTATTCCAAATACCATCCCGGAAAATATTTGGTGGCATGGCATCCCAAATCCAGCACCGAGAATGAACGTACCACGGTTATCCTCCATACACCCAAGTTTGGTGAAATAGGATACCGTCAAATTGCAGGTGCCATGGCTCGCCGTATCGTGAATTATGCCGAGGAAGGGGAACAAGTGACCCAAGGTGAAGATGCCGGTTTTATCAAATTCGGTTCCCGTGTAGATCTATTGTTACCTTTGGACTGCAATATTACCGTAAAACTGGACCAAAAAGTAGTGGGTGCCAGAACTTGTATTGCTTCCTTAAGACCCAAGGATGATTAATGAGGAACTACATAAAAGATTTGATGAGGCAGTAACCTTTGTAAATGGTTACACTGAGCCTATTCCTGCAGATCTGTTGTTGAAACTCTATGCCTATTTCAAAATTGCCAACAGAAATTTCGAAAACCCAGGTAGTCGTACCCCTTTGATCAATGCCTTTAAGGCCAATGCCCTATTCCAGGCCAAAAACATCAGTGTGGAAGAGGCCATGGAAAAATATGTGGCCTTGGTGGAAAAAGAATTGAAACCGCTCTAGGAGACCAAGTCATGTGTCACATAAGGTTTTTCAAAAAAAGAAAAATAGAGCGCCCCGACAATCGTCACCAAAAAATATAGGGCCACCAAATAACTTCCAAAAGACAGAAATTCATTGATCCCGAACCAATCCTGGGTCCAGTAGATCAATACCAAACCGGCCGCACCCCTTAACACTTCAATCCAAACAGCATAGCTTTTTCGGTCCATAAGCGTGGTATATCCAAAAATCCCAATCATAATAAAGGCTCCGAAGAACAACAGCCCATCAAAGCCTATTTCAGAATAATTGTAGAACATAAACAACATTAGAAAAGTGGTAAAAACCATTTGGAAAATGGAATACCCTTTTAGTGCAATGGAGCTTTCTGGTTGGTATTTTTTGAAATGGTAGACATCCTTGATGATCTCCACCGGATACTTTTCCTTCACATCTGCTGGTCTCCACCCTGTGGGCATGAACCAAATACGAAGCTTGTCCCAGTAATTCCTGGTTCGCCATGCATCTTGGATCAATCGCCATAAATGCTGAAAATTGATGATAATGGGGTTCCAGGTGTGGGCAGGTTTCAGGACACCATATTGTGGAGGAACTTCATCCAACTCCTCTTGAAACGTTCCGAACATTCGGTCCCAGACACAGAAAATCTGTCCGAGGTTCTTATCAATATATTCCCGGTTGATGGCATGATGTACCCGATGCTGGGAAGGTGTTACCAATATGTATTCCAGCCAGCCCATTTTGCCAATATGACGGGTATGGTACCAAAATTGGGCAAACAAATGAATAGGGGCCAAAACCACGATGATGGTATCCGGCACCCCCAATAACGCAGCCGGAATCAACAATAGGGCATAATACCCCAACAAATTGGATATGGGTTGGCGAAGGGCACAGGCAAGGTTGAATTCCTCACTACTGTGATGGATTACATGCTGGTTCCAGAAAAAATTGATGTGATGGCTCAGACGATGATTCCAATAACCTGCAAAATCCAGTGCAATAAAAGCCACTATCCAAACCAACCAAGTCGATTTTATCTCGATCAATGCCAAATGCTCCAAAAGAAAGGGGTAACTCACAAGAATGATTCCAAGACCCAATGAATCCTTGACCACATTGGTAAGACCGGAGCTTAAACTGCTCACGGTATCCATCACGTTGTGCATTTGGTTTTTCACGAAACGGCCGTAAAGCACCTCAACGAGTACCAAGCCTACAAAAAATGGGATGGCATAAAGCAATGCCGTTGCATACGATTCCATTCGTAACGTTTAAATTGTTCGATACAAGTAAAGGGTTCTGCGAAAGTAAGTTACTCCAAATTTTTAAATAAAGCTATATCGTTTGCGTCTGTCAGGTCTGGAATATGTTCCGACCGAGGAATACAAAGCATAGCTTGGGGTTGTTCCGTTACCAAGTTTCCGACCGCCTTTGGCAACTCCTTTTCATCGCGTATGGGATCTATTGGGCAATTCTTTAAATAGGGATAGATTTCTTGTCCATAGAAACTGAAAATGTTCATGCTGACACGTAATTCACCCAAAGTATCAACATACTTGGGCACATCCTTCAAGTCTGGTTTTTCAACAATTTGTCTCAAATAACCTTCTTCGGAAATATCCATCAAAGCGAACTTGGCAATACGTTCTTCATCAAATTCAAAGCCCGAACTGGCATAGCTTATCAACGCATGTGGTGCCTTTCTTTCTCCCCTAAGTTCATTCAACGCCCCTACCGAGTACAAATTATCCCCATTGCAAACCGTAAACGTGGTTTTCTTGAGCTCCGGATACTGGTCCAAACATTGTTGAAGCGCGTCTGCGGTTCCCAAAGGTTTTTCACGCCCTTCCGGTACGTATTGGACGGCAATCTTTATATTCATTTCCTGAGGAAGACCACCTTCGTCTACCAAATTTTGAAAAGCTTCGGTTCCGGGACTCGTGATCAAATACAGATATTGATATCCTGCATCCACGGCATTCCTTACCAAATAATAAAGGAAAGGTCTTCCGTTTTTCCCCACGGGAATCAAGCTTTTATGGGGAATATTGTCCATGACCCCTCTATGCTCGGAATCTGCATCCAGACTTCGTTTCATTCGGGAAGAGGCCCCACCCACCATAATAATCAAGCTGTTGTTTTCCATGTGATCTAGTAGCTAATTTCAACTTCGTAAACTGACTTTGCCCCTGCTTCAAGGAAAGCTTCTTTCACTTTTTCCATATTCTCATCATCTACCATGGCCACCATACATCCCCCACCCCCGGAACCAATAGTTTTGGCACCGATTGCGCCTGCTTTTCTAGCGGAATCCATCATGCTCACCATTTCCTTGGGCGTATTTTGAATTTGATCTTGAAGGATTTGTTGATGTGCATTCATAAGTTTGCCCAAATATTGAAGGTTGGTTTCGGCTTTTTTCAATTCCGTTTTAGCCTGCAGGGTAATATGATAGTTGTGGATGGCAGCATACCAATAGTCTTGAAACTCCTCGGGCACAAATTCCCTATACTTTTGATAGTCGTCCAAAGCAGCTTCTTCCAATACAAATCTGGAATTTGCTTTTTTGACCGCTTCCACGGCCTTTTTGGCAAAGACACTCGCATTTTTCAGTACTTCCAACGTCTTTTTCGCCAATCCAGATTCTGCTACCAACAATTTCCCAATACTGCCCTGCAATCGTTCACTTGTACCGCTTTTGGTATCGATATAGAGCATGCCCCGCTGTGCAATGGTGTATTGGTCCATCAAGCCTCCCGGGGCATCAAAAAAGACCACCTCTGCCTCATAGGCCCATCTTCCGATTTGAAAATCACTGATTTCATCGGATTTGTCATTTATGGCCACTAAAAACCGAATCCAACCCACCAAAAGGGCAGAAGAACTGGACAAACCCGCATTTACAGGAATATCTCCTGAAATTGTGATACTATATCCTTGGTCATATCGAAAGCCCCGCTCCTTCAAAACTGCCATTCCGGAACGGAAAAAATCACCTGGTTGGACAGTGGCAAGGTCATCATCCAAATCAATGGACATTTGCTTTCCTAAATCCTGCAAGTGCAACACAAATTTATTTTCCGATATGGGCGAGGCAGAAATATGGATGAACCTATCAATGGCCCCTGCAATGACCGGGAGCCCTAGATAATCTTGATGGTCCCCATAAAAACAGATGCGTGCGGGAACTTTAATTTGAATCATAGATTGTTTAACTTATTATGTCCAGCGGAGCTGTATCCTGGTAATTGCCCCTGGTAAAATCCGGGAATGGTTGCGGGGCTCCGCCACTGGCTACGGAACGCTCACTCAACGGGGATACGGCACTCCACAAACAACCTTCATAAACATTTTGATCAAGAGGCAACCCTTTTTGCAGACATTCCACGATGCGATAGACCATAATTCCGTCCATTCCCCCATGTCCACTGCCCTTGGCAGCCTCGTTCAATCTTTTGTAGAGTGGATGGTCGTACTTTTCGTATAATTTTTCCAATTGTTCACCCTGCACCCAAGAATGATGATCCTTGGTAATCCCTTCCACTCCGCCTTCCAAAGCTACCCGTGTTGGAAATCCCGCCAACGCACCTTTGGTCCCTTGCACCAGGTTCAATCGGGAATAGGGTCTTGGACTGGTTTCATCCCATTGTACCATGATTGTTCTTCCCATGCCGGTTTTGATGATGGAAGTATTTAAATCCCCTCCCTTAAAATCCAATTGGTTCCATTTGTGGTCCTTAGGATACTTTTTTTCCGCATACAATGCCCTTCCTCTTGCAGGGGTAGAAAAAGAGACCAGACTGCCAAAGGTATCCTCACCCCTGGCCAAACTCATGTATTGCGCCACGGGTCCCAATCCATGAGTTGGGTACAAATTGCCGTTCCGTTTTGCATAGTGATAGGTACGCCATGAGCCCGTTCCCCGTTGCTGCTCCTCCATCTGCCAACGAAGTTCATGAATATAGGCCGCTTCGCCATGCAATATTTCACCGATTACACCTTGCCTGCACATATTCAGGAACATCAGCTCATCACGACTATAGTTCACATTTTCCAACATCATACAATGCTTTTGGGTACGCTCACTGGTATCCACAATATCCCACATTCCCTGAATGGTGAGTGCTATTGGAACCTCTACAAAGGCATGGGCACCTGCTTCCATGGCCCCAATGGCCATTGGGGCATGGTTGGCCCAGTTGGTGGCAATAAAGACCACGTCGGGCCTTACTTCTTCCAACATAGTCTTCCACTGGTTTTCACCCCCCCAATATTGTTTGATTTTTTTATGCCTGTTTGGTCCACCTGCCTCATTTACCCATCGGGTCTTTTCCTTGACCAAATCTTCATAAAGGTCACAAATAGCCACCACTTCAGTTCCTTCCAAAGCGGCCAAGAACTTGGCATGGGTACCTCCTCTGGCTCCTACTCCAATAAAAGCAGCACGTACTTTCTCCAATTTGGGTGCCGCAAATCCACCCATATAGGTGGCATAAATCGGTCTTTCCGTATTTGCTTTGAGGTAATTTGGTGCAATGGATACTGCGGCGGCTGTCAGCGAGGTCTTTTTAATAAAGTTCCGCCTGTCGAGGTTTTTCATTGGTCCTACAGTCAATTGGTTTATATGGCTTCCAAAGTATGAAAAATAAAAAGAAAAGGGAAGCGCACTTCCCTTTTCAAAATTAATATACCATGTGTTTTTTTCGCTATTGTAAGCTTGCCAAACTCTTTTCCAAGGTTTCAATCTTGGCTTCCGCATCGGCAGCCTTTTTGCGTTCCATGGCCACTACCTGCTCAGGGGCATTGTTCACGAACCGCTCATTGCTCAATTTCTTCTCCACAGATTTCAAAAAGCCTTTGGTATAATTAAGCTCTTCGGTAATTTTTGCAATTTCCGCCTCCACATCAATGGCGCCGCTCATGGGGATGAAGTATTCATTGCTCTTTACCCTGAAGGTCAACGCTCCGTCCAAACCCGACTCCACAGACTCCAATTTGGAAAGATTGCCCAATTTTACAATAATGGCATCCATTTGATCACTTACCGATTCCGAATTGATCATTGACAATTCCAAAGCATCTTTTTGCGGAATGTTCTTTTCCTTTCGGATATTTCTAATTCCTGAAATCACCTCGGCGGCAAAATCAAAATCTGCAATCAAGGATACATTCACGTTTTCTGGTTTGGGCCATTTAGAAACAATCAAGGCATCTTCCGGGGTACGTTCCGCGATATGTTGCCAAACCTCTTCCGATAAAAACGGCATGAAGGGGTGTAACAATTTTAGGTTCTCCTCAAACAATTGAATCACCGCATCGAACGTGGTTTTATCTATCGGTTTTTGATAATCAGGTTTTACAATTTCCAACAGCCAGGAACAGAAATCGTCCCATACCAATTTGTAGATGGCCATTAGGGCATCGGAAATACGGTATTTTGAAAAATGGTCCTCAATCTCCACCAAGGTCTGGTTGAATTTGGCCCTGTACCAGTCTACACCTATTTTGGCTGCCTCTGGTTGTGGAATATCGACAATTTCCCATCCTTTCACCAATCGGAATGCATTCCACACCTTATTGGCAAAGTTGGCTCCTTGCTGGCAAAGGGATTCGTCGAACATAATGTCGTTACCCGCAGATGAACTCAGCAACAGACCCACTCGCACACCATCCGCACCAAAATCCTCTATCAATTTTAAGGCATCTGGGGAATTGCCGAGCTGTTTGGACATTTTCCGACGCTGTTTATCGCGCACCAATCCAGTAAAATAAACATTTTCAAAAGGTCGTTTTCCTCGGTACTCGTAGCCAGACATGATCATCCGGGCCACCCAAAAGAAGATAATGTCCGGTGCAGTGACCAAATCACTGGTTGGATAGTAGTAGTTGACTTCTTCATTATCGGGGTCCAAAATTCCGCCAAAAACGCTGATGGGCCACAACCAAGAAGAGAACCAGGTATCCAATACAT
This sequence comes from Allomuricauda sp., assembly GCA_020434915.1. Taxonomy (GTDB): domain Bacteria; phylum Bacteroidota; class Bacteroidia; order Flavobacteriales; family Flavobacteriaceae; genus Flagellimonas. The sequence goes on from JAGQZL010000030.1 coordinate 13,699, forward strand.
CCGGGTCTTGGCGCAAATCGGATGGTTGGATTTTCGGATTTTTGGATTGTGCCAACTGCAAAGCTTGCTCGGCGCTTTCGGCAACCACATAATCTTCCTTGCCATCACCATAATAGTAAGCGGGTATCTGCTGTCCCCACCATAATTGACGGGAGATGTTCCAATCCCGTATACCTTCCATCCAGTGACGGTAAATATTTTCAAACTTTTTGGGATAAAACTTGATATCATTGGTTTTTAAAACCCCTTCCAAGGCTGGTTTTGCCAATTCTTCCATTTTCAGGAACCATTGGTCGGAGAGCCTTGGTTCGATTACGGCCTTGGTCCGTTCGGATGTCCCTACTTTGTTCAGATGCTGTTCGGTCTTTACCAGATGACCTTTTTCCTCCAGTTCCTTCACAATTTCTTTTCGCACCACAAAACGGTCCTTTCCTTCGTAGAATAGTCCAAATGAATTAAGGGTAGCATCTTCATGAAAGATATCAATGACCTCCAAGTCATGCTTTTCACCCAAATTTTTATCGTTCTCGTCATGGGCAGGGGTCACTTTTAAGCACCCTGTACCAAATTCAACATCCACATATTCATCTTCAATAATGGGAATGACCCTATTGCAGATGGGCACAATGGCTTTTTTACCACGCAGGTGATGATATCTTTCATCATTTGGGTTGATACAGATAGCAGTATCTCCCAAAATGGTCTCGGGACGGGTTGTGGCTATGGTCACTTTTTCATCGGAGCCCTCTATGGCATAGGATAAATAGTAAAGGTTCCCTTGTCGCTCCTCATAAATCACTTCTTCATCGGACAAGGTGGTCTTGGCCTCGGGATCCCAATTCACCATGCGATATCCTCTGTAAATAAGCCCTTTATTATAAAGGTCCACAAAAACCTTGATAACAGAGGCTGACATGTCGTCATCCATGGTAAACTTGGTTCGGTCCCAGTCGCAGGAGCACCCCAATTTCTTCAATTGCTGAAGGATGACCCCTCCATATTCATGGGTCCAATCCCAAGCATGTTTTAAAAAATCCTCGCGGGACAGGGTTGTCTTGTCAATACCTTCTTCCTTCAATTTTGCTACCACTTTGGCCTCCGTAGCAATGGAAGCATGGTCCGTACCAGGCACCCAACAGGCATTTTTACCCAAAAGTCTCGCCCTGCGGATCAGTACGTCCTGAATAGTGTTGTTGAGCATATGCCCCATGTGTAACACACCGGTTACGTTAGGCGGTGGGATTACAATGGTGTAGGGCTCCCTATCATCGGGTTTGGAACTGAAATAATTATGCTTGGTCCAATAAGAATACCAATGCTCTTCAACCCTTTTGGGCTCATATTTTGATGGAATCTCCATGTTTCGGTACAGTTTTTGTTCAATAGGATTGGAATTGGTTTTTTGAAGGGAAAGCGTACTGTTAATTTTATGCTATTCTTCGGAAAGAGGCCAATCCAGAAATACGAAACAAAAATAAGTAACGTTATTACATAACAAAAGAATTTTGGATGCAGGTGGTAAAACATCTACATTTGAAATTCACCCAAAAACCAAAAATGATGAAAAAAACTGTACTCGTGCTATTTTTAGGGCTTATTTCCTTAGGGATCTATGCTCAAGAAACCACGGCAAAAATTGAATTTAAGAGTGAGACCATCGATTATGGTGACATTGACAAGGGAAGTGATGGTGTGCGTGTATTTGAATTTACCAACACCGGTACCGCACCTTTGGTGATCAGCGACGTTAGATCTAGCTGTGGTTGTACCATTCCCAAGAAACCTGAAGAGCCTATCATGCCTGGAAAAACTGGTA